>NZ_JBAUSA010000571.1:0-5612 GCF_049581465.1 Caballeronia sp.
AGCGTCCGTGACGGATTCGGCTGCTTCGTTGTCTCCGGTTTAAGGCGAGAGCCTTGGATATTTAAGTGTTTTGCTTATTCTAGGCCCTGGACGCAGCACGCCACCAGCCGATTTTCCCCGCCATCAAGAATCACCATCGGCACTGGTGGATTTCGCAATTGCGGGTGCGCCGCGCGAAATGGCAGCATGGGGCACATCATAAGGAAAGGAGACGAGCATGACGTACTTCGACCATCTTCCTGCTGTGCGCTTTGAAGGTCCGAAATCGGACAGTCCATTCGCATACCGCCACTATGATCGCGACAAGCTGGTGCTGGGCAAGCGCATGGAAGACCATTTGCGCTTGGCCGTCTGCTATTGGCATACGTTCGTATGGCCGGGCGTCGACATGTTCGGTGCGGGTACATTCAAGCGGCCATGGCAACGTCCCGGCAACCTGCTTGAACTCGCGCAGCTTAAAGCCGATTCGGCATTCGATTTCTTCTCGAAGCTTGGCACGCCGTTCTACACCTTTCATGATACCGATGTCGCGCCGGAGGGTGAGGGCATCAGGGATTACGTGAATAACATCAAGTCGATGACCGACTACCTTGCCCGCAAGCAGGAAGAGACGGGCATCAAGCCGCTGTGGGGCACGGCGAACCTGTTCTCGAATCCGCGCTACGCGGCCGGGGCGGCAACAAATCCGAACCCCGATGTATTCGCTTTTGCCGCGACGCAAGTCTTCCAGGCAATGGAAGCCACTCAGCGCCTGGGCGGCGATAATTATGTATTGTGGGGCGGCCGCGAAGGGTACGATACGCTCCTCAACACGGACCTCAAGCGCGAGCGCGACCAGTTAGGGCGTTTTCTTAGCATGGTCGTGGAACACAAGCACAAGAGCGGCTTCAAGGGCGCGCTCCTGATCGAACCGAAACCGGCGGAGCCGACGAAGCATCAATACGACTTCGATGTCGCGACCGTTCATAGTTTCCTAGTGCAATTTGGCTTGCAAGACGAAATAAGAGTGAACATCGAGGCGAATCATGCGACCCTCGCGGGTCACTCGTTCCATCATGAAATCGCAACGGCGCTCGCGCTGGGCGTGTTCGGCAGTATCGACGCAAACCGGGGTGACCCACAGAACGGCTGGGATACGGACCAGTTTCCGAACAGTGTGGAAGAGCTAACGCTTGCGTTCTATGAGATCCTCCGGCACGGCGGCTTTACAACAGGGGGAATGAACTTCGACGCCAAGGTGCGCCGTCAAAGCATCGATGCAGAAGATCTGGTTCACGGTCATATTGGTGCGATCGACGTCATTGCCATCGCGCTGGAGCGAGCAGCGGCCCTGATCGAAAACGACCAGCTGGCCGAGTTCAAGAAGCAACGCTATGCAGGCTGGGAAACTGATTTTGGACGCAAGGTGCTGTCGGGCGGCTATTCGCTTGAGTCCCTCGCGACGGATGCCGTCGCCCGTAACGTAGCGCCGCAACACGTGAGCGGACGGCAGGAACACCTTGAGAATGTTGTCAATCGGGCAATCTACGGAACGCTTTGAACCTGCTGGCCGCGTCCTTAAAAATCGCTAAGCCGGTCCGTCAATTTCGCAATTGCGAAGGGGGCGCGCACAGGACACGCTGTCACCCGCATCAAACGCAGTAATAAGAATAACAACCGACGAGCGCGGACATGAATCCGCAGCGCACCGCAGGACCCGCAGGCGTTCTTCTCTCGTGGTCTGGAACGCCTGCCCGCCCACCATAATAAGGAGTGAGACAACATGAAATCTGTAATGCGCCGTTCAGTACTGAGTACGCTAGTTGGTGGAGCGATGTTCGCCAGTTTCGCCATGATGTCGCCACTGGCTCATGCAAGTAAGGATAAACCCGAGATTGGCTTTTGTATCGACGACCTGCGTGTCGAGCGCTGGTCCCGCGATCGCGACTACTTCGTCGCTGCTGCAACCAAGCTGGGCGCGAAAGTCTCGGTTCAGTCCGCCGACGCGAATGAAGCCCGCCAGATCTCGCAAATCGAAAACCTGATCTCGCGTGGCGTGGACGTCATCGTGATCGTGCCGTTCAATTCGAAGACGCTGGGCAACGTAGTGGCCGAAGCGCACAAGGCAGGCATCAAGGTCGTTTCTTACGACCGCCTGATTCTCGATGCCGACGTCGACGCGTACATTTCGTTTGACAACGAAAAGGTCGGCGAAATGCAGGCCCAAGGCGTGTTCAATGCACAGCCTAAGGGTAACTACTTCATGCTGGGGGGCGCTCCGACTGACAACAACGCGAAGATGCTGCGCGCAGGGCAGATGAAGATCCTCCAGCCGGCAATCGATCGTGGCGACATCAAGATCGTCGGCCAGCAATGGGTGCCGGAATGGAGCGCGGCCACGGCATTGCGCATCACCGAAGATGCACTGACCGCGAACAACAACAAGATCGACGCGATCGTGGCATCGAATGACGGCACCGCTGGCGGCGCAATCCAGGCGCTCAATGCACAGAAGATGGCTGGCAAGGTGCCGATCTCGGGACAGGATGCTGACCTCGCGGCAGTCAAGCGCCTCGTATCGGGTACCCAGACCATGACGGTGTACAAGCCGCTGAAACTCATTGCAAGCGAAGCAGCGAAGCTCGCCGTGGATCTTGCCAAGGGTGACAAGCCGGCGTTCAACGCGCAATACGACAACGGCAAGAAGCAGGTCGATACCGTCCTCTTGCAGCCGACGCTCCTCACCAAGAGCAATGTCGATGTCGTCATCAAGGACGGCTTCTATACGCAAGCCCAACTGGCTGGTAACTGACACACGTGCGCGAACGCGCCGCAAGCGCGTTCGCGTGTCTTTCATCCATCCAGGGTAATGACGTATGGCAAATGCGCTGCTGGAAATGCGTGGCATCGCTAAATCTTTTGCCGGAGTGAAGGCGCTCGACGGTGTTGACCTGGTGGTTGCGCCGGGAGAATGTGTCGGCTTGTGCGGCGAGAACGGCGCAGGCAAGTCGACCCTGATGAAGGTTCTCTCCGGCGTCTTCCCTCATGGCACCTGGGACGGCGAGATTCTGTGGGACGGCAAGCCGCTACTGGCCGAAAATATTCGCGATACCGAACGCGCGGGCATAGTCATCATTCACCAGGAACTGATGCTGGTCCCGCAATTGTCGGTCGCGGAAAACATTTTTCTTGGCAACGAGATCACGTTGCCCGGCGGCCGCATGAATTACGCGGCAATGTATCAACGCGCCGATGAACTGCTAAAAGAACTCAACATCAGCGGCATCAATGTGGCGCAGCCGGTGATGAACTACGGCGGGGGCCATCAGCAACTCATCGAAATAGCCAAGGCGCTGAACAAGCAAGCGCGGCTATTGATACTCGACGAGCCGTCGTCGTCACTGACGGCATCCGAGATACGGATCTTGCTAGACATCGTGCGCGATCTGAAGAAGCGCGGCGTGGCGTGCGTCTACATCTCTCACAAGCTTGATGAAGTCGAAGCTATTTGCGACACCATCACCGTGATTCGGGACGGCAAGCACGTATCGACGCAGCCGATGAAAGAGATCACGACCGACAGCATCATCTCGATGATGGTCGGCCGTGAAATCACCAACCTGTTCCCACGCGAACCGCATGAGATCGGCGAGGTGATTTTCGAGGCGCGCAACGTGACGTGTTTCGACGTGACGAACGCGAAGCGCAAGCGGGTCGACAACGTATCGTTCAAGCTGCGCAAGGGTGAGATTCTTGGCGTGGCGGGACTGGTGGGAGCGGGGCGCACGGAACTGATGCAGGCGATCTTCGGCGCCTATCCCGGCGTGTGCGAAGCCGAGGTCTGGATGAACGGCAAGCGCCTCAAGATCAATACGCCTGCTGACGCTATTAATGCGGGCATCGGCATGGTGCCGGAGGATCGCAAGCGCCACGGCATCGTGCCGCAGCTCGGTGTTGGCCACAACATCACGTTGGCGGTGTTAGGACGCTTTGCGAAGGGCGGGCGTATCGACTCGGCTGCCGAACTCGACACCATTCACACGGAAATGAAGCGGCTGTCGGTGCGCGCCGCGCATCCCATGTTGTCCATCGCAAGCCTCTCCGGCGGGAACCAGCAGAAGGCCGTGCTCACGCGCATGCTTCTCACCGATCCAGACGTGCTCATCCTCGACGAACCCACGCGCGGTGTCGACGTCGGCGCGAAGTTCGAAATCTATAAGCTGATGTTCGCACTGGCGCGGCGCGGGATGTCGATCATCGTGGTGTCGTCTGAACTGGCGGAAGTGCTTGGCGTGAGCGATCGCGTGCTCGTGATCGGCGAAGGCCAGTTGCGCGGCGATTTCGTCAACGACGGACTGACCCAAGAAACCATCCTGAGCGCGGCTATAGGCGCTGAACTTAGTGAACAACCCATTCCAGCGAGCGTCGCATGACTCCTGACCTGACATCCTCGCCCAAACCGGCACCACGTCAAGCATCGTATTCATCGGGGCAGCGGTTCAAGCAACTGTTCACTCGCTACAAGCTGCTTGCGTTGTTGCTTGCCATTGCCGTCATCTGGACATTCTTTTCCGTTTTGACCGACGGCGCGTTCGTCTCGCCGCGCAATCTGTCTAACCTGCTTCGGCAAATGTCGATCACCGGCATGCTTGCGTGCGGCATGGTGTTCGTCATCATTTCCGGGGAGATCGACTTGTCGGTCGGCTCGCTGCTCGGGCTATTGGGAGGCGTTGCCGCGATCCTGGATGTGACTTACCACTGGCCGCTGGCCGCGACCTTGCCAACAGTGATGGTGCTTGGCGTTGCGATCGGCCTGTTCAACGGATGGTGGTCTACGTATTTGCGCGTGCCTTCGTTCATTGTCGGACTTGGCGGCATGCTCGCTTATCGCGGCGTGCTGCTAGGCATCACGGGCGGCTCGACGATCGCCCCTGTGTCCGATGACCTGGTGTCTATCGGCCAGGGTTATTTGCCTCGCCTAGCAGGCGATACGCTCGCAATCGTGCTGTTTGTACTGCTCGCGGTGCTCACTGTGCGTCAGCGCCAAAACAGGCAGCGCTATTCGTTACCTGTCGTGCCGCTCTGGCAGGACGCGGTGAAAATCGTGGCAGCGGGCGTCGTCCTGGTTGCGTTTGTCGCCATGCTCAATCGATACGGCGGCATACCGGTGCCCGTGCTCGTGTTGCTTGGCCTGCTCGGCGTATTTACGTACATTGCGACCCAGACCGTGTTCGGCCGGCGCATCTACGCGGTCGGGTCGAACCTCGAAGCGACGCGCCTGTCGGGCGTCAACACGAACCGTGTGAAACTGGCGATATTTGCGTTGATGGGGTTGATGTGCGCGTTTGGCGGTCTGGTGAACACAGCCCGTCTAGCGGCAGGTTCGCCATCGGCGGGATCGCTGGGCGAGCTCGATGCGATCGCCGCGTGCTTTATCGGTGGCACGTCGATGCGTGGCGGCTCGGGTACGGTCTATGGCGCGTTGATCGGCGCGCTGGTGATGGCAAGTCTCGACAACGGCATGTCGATGCTCGACGTGGATTCTTACTGGCAAATGATCGTAAAGGGCGCGATCCTGGTGCTGGCGGTCTGGATCGATGTGGTTTCAGGATCGAATCAGCGATGACCCGACG
>NZ_JBAUSA010000572.1:0-1823 GCF_049581465.1 Caballeronia sp.
GGGCATCGCGCAACCCGAAAACAACCCTAGATCGGCAATTCAGATTGCGTGTATTCAGACGTCTGGATCATCACGCGCGGCGCCCGGCTGCGCTGCCGGACCTGAAACCGCAACGCCATGAACGCAGCAACAACGCACGGAATGACATACGCCACCACCCGCTCGCCGTAAGCGGCAAGCGACGATAAATCAATATACCGTTCACGATCGGTCGTCGTAGCCGAGGCAAATACAACAGTCAGCGCGACATCCAGAACCATCGCGAGGAAACAGAAGCCGATAAAGATCAGCGCGCCATTCCAGGGCGGCGCGCGGCGCCCGGTGTTCAGCGTGTTGCAGATAAAAATTGAAGCTATCAGCAGGGCAAAGTTGAAGATCAAAGCAAACCAGGGGAAAGTCATCGCACGTCGGCTCGGTGTTGGTGAAAACGAATGAAAAATCGGCGTGAACGGTCGTCTCGATAGCTCGGACAACAAGATTGGCGCGATCTTCACAGAGCAGCGACATGCTTTGAATACGATTTATCCTAGTTTTCGTGATAGTGGCGTCTTGACGACCGAATCATCGGAGGCGAAGGCGTCCGACAGGAAGTCGATGAACGTCCTCACCTTGGTCGTCATGTATTTGCGACTCGTGTAGACGGCGTAGACCCGCGGTGCGAACGTGGTGTAGTCGGGAAACAACTGCGTCAACGCGCCCGAGGCGAGTTCAGCCGCGACGATCCATTCGGGGAAATAGGCGAGACCGAGGCCGGCGCGAACGAGTTGCAGCGTCATGGACGTATCGTTGGACTTCAGCACTGCATTGTTCTTCACGACAAACGTGCCGTCTGGCCCGACAAACTCGACCGTATCAATATTGGCGTAGGTCGGCAGGACGATTTGATGCCGCTCGCTGAGTTCGTCAGGGCGCCGCGGATGCCCACGTTCCTTCAAATATGCTGGCGCGCCGACCAGCAAGAAGGGCATCGTGCAAAGTGGCCGCACGATCATGGTGGGCGATGGTTCCGACGTCGCGCGCAAGGCCATGTCATAGCCTTCTTCCACCAGGTCGACAAAGCGATTCTCCAGCCGCAAATCGATCGTCACATCGGGGTAGCGCGCGCGATACGCCACCAGGATGTCGGCGAACTTGCGGGTCGCGAACCATCCTGGCGCAGTGATCTTGAGTACGCCGCGAGGTTGATCGGTCTGGTTTCCGACAGCGGCTTCGGCAGCCTGGAGAATATCGAGCGCTTCACGGCACTGCTCGTAATAAACGCTGCCCGCTTCCGTCAGGCTCAGGTGTCGCGTGGTCCGATTCAGCAGACGCACGCCGAGCTGACGTTCGAGATTCGCCACGTGCTTACTGGTCATCGCCGTGGAGATATCCAGCCGCTCAGCCGCTTTGACAAAACTCCCGGCTTCCACCACATCGCGAAACACCCGCAAGCTCGTCAACGCATCCATGACACTTTCCTGATGGGAAACAACGAGCCCATCTTAGCGGCTTTTACCTTGCGTTTCAGGCTTGGCTGGGACGTTTCGGCCATTCGTCGAGCTCGTCGTTGAACAGCGATGCCACCCTGCCACGCAGCCATACGGTGCGCGGATCGTTGTGAACCTTCCGATGCCAGTGCTGCTTCAAATCGAAGAGCGGCAAAGGTATGGGCGGTTCCACGAGCGTGATGGACTTGTGTTCTTCGAGATAGGCATAGCCAATCGCGTGCGGCACGGTCGCAATCAGATCCGTGCGCGACAGGATGAACGGCAAGCTCATGAAGTGCGGCTTTTCGAGCACGGCGCGACGGTGGATATGCTTTTTATCTAGGACATTCTCGAGTA
>NZ_JBAUSA010000573.1:0-6204 GCF_049581465.1 Caballeronia sp.
GTCTCGTTCTATGTCAACATGACAGCACGCATGTTGACATAGAGGAGATGCAATCTTTCCATGACTCCAATCGACCACCTTAAAAAACTTGACCCTGAAATCAGCCGTCTTCTATGGGCCAACGATGGCAAAGAAGCCAGCTTGAGTCATATAGTGCAAGAGCGTCGTGGTATCTCCAGGCAAGCTGCCAACGGGCTTCTCTCACGAATGGTGCTCTCAGGGTTGCTGAGTGAGGGAGCGGGAAAGCGACCCAAGACCTACAATCAGCCGCTGCTCGCGTCTCTCACTAAAGAATATCCGATCGATACGATCGAAGAGCATGTAGTCTGGGTCGAGGATTTTCGACCTGGCTTCGCGGAGTTCATGGGACAAAGTGCGCTGCAGATCTGGGACTACGGATTTACAGAGATGCTCAACAACGCGATTGAGCATTCGCAGGGGACGCTCGTCACCGTCCGTGCACATGTCTACCCCGGCGGTACGGCGTGTTGGATTCAAGACGACGGCGAGGGCATTTTCAAGCGTATTACGCGGCTTTGTAAGCTGGCCGACGAGCGGCAGGCGATTCTGGAACTGGCCAAGGGAAAACTCACTACTGACCCGGAGAACCACACTGGCGAGGGTGTCTTTTTCTCATCGCGTGCATTCGACCGATTTTATATTTCGGCGGGAGGCCTGGTGTTTGATCACACGGACGGAGAAGACGACTACCTTTTCGAACGCGAGCAGTCTCATCCAGGGACATGGGTCATGATGGCGCACGGCAACCACACCGAGCGAGTGCTGAAGGATGTATTCGACGAATTTGCTGAAGCCGACGAATACACATTCAGCAAAACTGTGGTTCCGGTGCGGCTAGCAAGAATGGGCGCCGAAAGTCTGGTATCCCGATCACAAGCCCAGCGGCTTCTCGCACGAGTCGATCGCTTCAAGGTGGTTCTGTTCGATTTCCGCGATGTAGAGACAATCGGGCAGGCCTTTGCCGACGAAATTTTTCGCGTGTATGCGAAGGGACATCCTGAAGTAGAGTTGCTGCCAATTCACGCAAGCGTCCAGGTGCAGCAGATGATCTCCCGTGCTACAGCGCCGAGACTGTAGTGGGTCTACGCCAGCCCGCGGGCACTGGCATTTGCCTGCGGCTTCGCGGAATGGATGTCGCTTCTGGACTTTCGACCTTGAGACGCCTGGACATAAATCCGAGCCTTCCCGGCATTCAACAATAGACGCGGACTACCTAAACTGACTCCCATGCCATAAGACATGGCTAGCTAAATAATCCTTAAGGAGTCGATTATGTCCCGCCTTTCTACTATCGCCCCGGAAGCCGCTACCGGCGCAACCGCTGAACTTTTCGCCAAGATCAAAAAGGCCGCCGGCAAGGTGCCGAACGCTTACGCAACCATCGGCACGCATAGCCCGGAAGCACTCGGCGCGATGCTCGCTACGGACGCCGTCATCGCGAGCGGTACGCTCTCCAAGGCTGACATCGAAACGATCAAGCTCGCCGTCAGCGAAGTGGCGGGCTGCGACTACTGTATCGCGGCCCATACGTTGATGGGCAAGTTCGCGGGCTTGTCGCCCGAAGGGATGAAGCAGATTCGCGCAGGGGATCCGACTGGCGACGCGAAGCGCGATGCGTTGGTGCGCTTCGTCCGCACCCTTGTTGATACGCGTGGCACCGTGCCCGCAGCGGAACTCGGCGCTGTACGCGAAGCCGGTTACACGGAGCATCAGGTGATTGAAGTGTGTCTCGCGGTGGCGTCGATTACGTTCACCAACCTCGTGAATCGAGTGAACGATACAACGCTGGATTTTCCGGCCGTTGCGTAACGCACTCCGGCGTTGAGCTCCAGCCGATCGCTGTGCTTAAGCCACGTAAATGAGGTGCACGTGTCGAGATTTTGGTTCACCCTATCCAATTGATCGATGTGTGACACCAAGCCCGATCGCGTTGATTAAGGTCAGTCGCGATCGGGTTGCATGGAGTGGGGAGTCGAGTGACACGGGAGCGCGGTGGTCGCGGCCGGAAGGAGGTTAGCCATGTTTGCGATGGTGTTCGACGGCAGCGATCCGACGCTGCGTGAAATGACCTTGCCCGACCCGGTCGCGGGGCCGGGGCAACTGTTGATCGAGGTGAGTGCCTGTGGCGTGTGCCGCACCGATCTCCATGTCGTTGACGGTGAGCTTTCCGATCCAAAGCGGCCTGTGATTCCGGGTCACGAGATCGTCGGTCGGGTGGCGGCACTGGGTGACGGCGTTTCTGGCTTTTCGCTCGGTGAACGCGTTGGCGTACCGTGGCTTGGACGCACGTGCGGACACTGTCCATTTTGCCTGTCAGATCGCGAAAATCTTTGCGACGATCCGCATTTTACCGGTTACACACTCGATGGCGGCTATGCGCAACGCACGGTTGTCGACAGCAACTATTGCCTGCACTTGCCCGAGCGATACTCGGATGTCCAAGCCGCGCCGTTGTTGTGCGCAGGCTTGATTGGCTATCGGACGCTCGCTATGGCGGGCGACGCGAAACGGGTTGGCATCTACGGATTTGGCGCAGCGGCGCACCTTGTCGCGCAGATTGCGCGGCATCAGGGCCGCCGCGTCTACGCGTTCACGCGCGCGGGCGATACGGACGCGCAGGCGTTGGCGATGAGTCTCGGCGCATGCTGGGCCGGCAGCAGCAGCGAGACGCCGCCGGATCAACTCGACGCAGCGCTCTTGTTCGCGCCTGTCGGCGCATTGGTCCCTGCGGCGCTGCAGGCGGTAACGAAAGGCGGCGTCGTAGTATGTGGGGGCATTCACATGAGCGATATTCCGTCGTTTCCGTATTCCTTTCTGTGGGGTGAACGGCGGGTTGTGTCGGTGGCCAATCTCACGCGCGAGGACGGGCGCACTTTCATGCGCATCGCCGATGAATGTCACCTCGACGTGTCCACCACGCTCTACCCGCTCAGGGACGCCAACCGCGCGCTCGCCGACTTGCGCGCCGGGAAGGTTCACGGCGCCGCTGTACTCGAAGTTCGACATTGATGCATTGCCCCACTACCGAGCTTTCGCATCAATGGGAGATCAGGGACCGGTACGGTCATCGATTCGAACATGCTGCGCGTGGCGCCACCCATGACGGGTTCCTGCCAACGCGGGTGACCGTACGCGCCCATCACCACGAGGTCGACGCCAGGCGTGATAGCGCTGTGAGTGGGGCAGATGAGCCTAGCCCGTCTGGATTCACTCACCGTGAATGAAACCCCAGGCCCACGTATTGTGCGGAAATCGGCAACGTGATGTTTCCTTTTCACGCTTGAACATTTCCGCTATAGCGTCGATATTTAGGGCCAACCGCCGCACGCTGAGCCAGCCGGTCGGGAACACACAAACACTTTGTGGAGTTCAGGTTGGCCAAGACAATTTGTGCGAGTTGCATCGTCGAAAGCGATGCGGTGGAATCATTCCCTGATGTACTGTCGACTGAGGCCGTGGCGTTCATCGCGGCGCTGCATTGCGAATTCGAGCAATCGCGCCAACACATTCTTGACTACCGTAAGGAGCGCTCCGACCATCGGCTACAGGGAGGCAGCTTCGAATTCCTCCCGAGCACTGCAGGCATACGCAACGATCCGGACTGGCGTGTACGCGCGGCCCCCAACGATCTGGTCGACCGGCGCGTGGAGATTGCCGGTCCGGCGGAGAACCCGAAGATCGTTATCAATGCGCTCAACGCTCATGCACAGGTGTGGGTGGCCGATCTGGAAGACGCGATGTCGCCCACCTGGCACAACGCCTTGGCGAGCCAGCGCAACCTGATGGCGGCGGTCAAAGGGGATATTGCATACGTCGACCCGCGAGGCAGGCATTACAGGCTTCAAGGCAGCACGACGGCGATCGTGGTCAGGCCCCGCGGCTGGCATTTGCCCGAGCAGCATGTGCGTGTTGATGGATGCGCCGTATCGGCTAGTCTGGTCGATTTCGGCCTGTATTTTTTTCATTGCGCCCGCAGGCAACTCGAACGCGGCAGCGGCCCTTATTTCTATTTGCCCAAGCTGGAGAACCACCTCGACGCGAAACTGTGGAACAACGTATTCGAATTCGCTCAGGACTGGATCGGCATCCCACGGGGCAGCATCCGGGCGACGGTGCTTATCGAGCATATCGGTGCTGCTTTCGAAATGGACGAAATACTCCATGCTCTCGGCCCTCATGCCGCCGGACTGACGGCCGGACGCTGGGACTATCTGTTCAGCATTGCGAAGGAGTTCAGGCGGCGGCGGGACTTTGTTTTCCCCGATCGGGCGGAACTGACGATGGGCCTGCCGTTCATGCGCGCTTATACCGGGCTTCTGATTCGCACCTGCCATCGGCGCGGCACGCACGCCCTGGGCGGCGTCGCCACCCAGATTCCGGACCGGCACGACACGCAAGCGCAAAACCGTGCGGTCGAAGCCGTGCGCCGCGACAAGGAGCGCGAGGCTGTCGAGGGTTTCGACGGCACCTGGGTCGTTCACCCGGATCTGGTCCCGGCGTGTCACGCCGCATTCGACCGCGTCCTTTCCGGGCGAGCGCATCAGATCGGCCACCACTCGCACGGCATGGTCGAGATAACGGCGGCGGACCTGATGGCCGCCGATCGGCTCGACGGCCCGATTACCGCTCATGGTCTGCAATCCAATATCGCGGTGTCGATCCGCTATCTGGAAGCGTGGTTGCGTGGTCACGGGTCGGTCCGGCTGTTCGGCCTCATGGAGGGAGCCGCGACCGTCGAGATCGCCCGGTCGCAGATCTGGCAGTGGCTTCACCACGGCGTGCGACTACACGATGGGCGCACGGTGACACGCGAACTGGTGCACGCCATGGTTGCTGGCGAGATAGATCGATATCGCGCGGAATCAACGGAAACGTTGACCGGACACGACATGGAACGGGCCAGGGCTTTGTTCGAGGAAGTGGCCATGCGCGAGGACTTTCCTGAGTTCATGACCCTCCCGGGCTATGTCCGGTTGTGCCCGCCAGCCGTGCTTGATACAGACGCCGCCCAATCGATATCGGCGCGCGAAACCACGTTGGCGCTTACCTGCAGCAGCGGCATGTTTACGCATTTGCAACTCAAGCCGCGCGTTGTGTTTTCCTTCGGTTTCATGGGCTGGTCGGCGTGGTTGATCGAGCACGCCGTCTCGCATGCGGCGTTGATCCGGGACCACACGACCGGGTTCGTTCCCATCGGCCTTGAGATAGCTTATCTGCAGCCATCGACATTCTTTGACTGCGAGTCGCTAAGTGTCACCACGCGGATCAGGACCTGGAACCCGAAACGATTCCACAGCCTGCAGGACGTGGACGTGCTGCTCGCGAATGAACATGGCGCGCCGGTCGCTCGCGTGTCAATGCAGGAAGTGTGCGTTCGGATCGAGTCGATCAAAACACTTGCGGCAGCGCCGGGACGCGTGCCCGACGATATCGCTAAGCTGTTGCTCGACTGTCCCGAAGATATTGACAAGCGTCCCGTGCTGCTCAATCGCGGAGTCAAAAGAGTGCCGGAGAACGCTGAAGCCATTGCTGAGTACCGGCACGAGTTTGTCGTCCATCGCCACGGATGCGAAGTAGCCGACCAATGGTATTCCGAGCACGTATGCGATTACATCGGCGATAGTCGCGAGGCCATGGTGTTCCTGCTCGCGGACAAACATCCGGAACTGCTCGCGGGTCTGGCCCAGCGGATAGAGCGTCTGAGTATCGGTTTGCGCCGGCCCTTCACGCTCTTCGACCGTGGGCAGGTCGTGACTACGGCCTATCGCGTGGGAGTCGAGATTCATTTTGTCCATCAGTTGCTCACCGCATCCGGTGTCGACGCCGGCGATGCGGCCGAAGTGTTCCTGTCGCCGTGACATCGACGCATATCGACGCAAGAAGAGGTTGACCATGATTTTTCTATTCTCGGGATCTTTGCTCAGGTACGTGGGTTATCGGCGTCAGATTATTTTTGAAGCAAACACGCTCGATATTGCCCTGCGTGGATTGTTCGCCGACCATCCGGAACTAGAAGGATTACTGATGAATCGGGATAAGACGCTGAAACGTACGATACGCTTGGCGATCAACAACGAAGTGGTTCACAGCGATCTGGACCGGCCGCTTTCCGCAGGCGATACGGTCGAGATCATGACCGCTATCTCCGGCGGTTAAACAATCTGCCGCAGTGACGGCCAACGA
>NZ_JBAUSA010000574.1:0-7269 GCF_049581465.1 Caballeronia sp.
CGGCACATTCGCCGGAGTACTCGCCCCGCCCATGATGGGCCACTTCGTCAGCGCAGCGAACGGAACCGCCGCGGGATTCGAGCATGGCTTTGCTCTTCTTGGCGGCCTGTTGATTCCGGCAGGACTACTGGGTATCTGGCTAATGAACCCGGAAAAATCGGCGCGGCGATTGCAGCGGCTGCGCATGCTTCGCGAGACTGCTGACGCACAGAGCCCCGTCGCATATGAAGAGCGCAGGCCCCAGACGGCCCAACCCTTGAAGCGAAGAGTATAGCGACTGGTTGGCCGTTCCAGGCATCTCGAGCTCCTCGAATACCTACACCATTCAACAAACCGGCTTGCTGCCGAGGAAGAGACCTATGTCCCATGAAGTGAAGCACACGTTCCTGGAGTCTGCCGTATGACACATGATCAGTTACTGTTTGATGTAAAAGACGGCGTCGCCACGCTGACACTGAACCGTCCCGAGCAAAAGAACGCGCTGGATCTGCCGATGCGCGACGGGCTCGATGATGCAGTCCGACGGATCCGACGGGACCGTGAAATTCGCGCAGTCATTTTGCGCGGGGCTGGTGGCGATTTCTGTTCCGGTGGCGACGTACGCGGCATGTCGCCGCGAAGCGCGGAAGACGGGCGTAACCGCATCGACGATCTGCACCCGTTCGTGAGCGCTCTGATAGATCTGGACCGGCCGGTGATCGCGGCGGTGGACGGTGTCGCGTATGGCGCGGGTTTCAGCCTTGCCCTGACAGCTGACTTTGTGATCGCCACGCCGCGCGCGCGGTTCTGTCTGCCGTTCCTCAAGGTCGGTCTCGTGCCGGACTGCGGTGCGTTTTATACGTTGCCGCGCGTGATTGGTCTCTCGCGGGCGAAAGATCTGGTTTTTACCGCGCGTGAAATCGGCGCCGACGAAGCACAACAAATGGGAGCTGTATTCGAAATCCATTCTCCCGACAAGCTATACCACCGGGCCGAGCAGATTGCGCAAAGTCTCAGCGGGGCTTCTTCTATAGCGTTCGGGCTCTCTAAACGGGCCTTGAACATGTCGCTCAGCAGCGATTTGCGAACGCTGCTGGAAATGGAGTCGGCCGCACAGGGTATCGCATGCACCACGCAAGCGCATCAGGACGCCGTACAACGTTTCAAGGAGAAACTGCCCGCGCGCTTCCAGTGGACCGCAGGGTAGGCGTTATCGTTGAAGGCGACTGCTCTTGCGGGGATCGCGACGGGTCGATCGTGAGTGGTGCAGTGAATAGATTTTAAGAGAGAGGACAGGCAGATGGACTTACGCCCTACCGCAACGGAATATGCCTTCCGTGAAGAAGTCAGGGCCTTTTTGCAAGCTCAACTTCCGGCTGACATCCGCGACAAAGTACTAGGCCACCAGCGCATGGAGAAAGACGACTATGTGCGCTGGCATCGCATCTTGCACGCGCACGGGTGGGGGGCGCCGAGCTGGCCGAAGGAATTCGGCGGCACCGGCTGGAACACAATGCAACGGCTCATCTTCGATATCGAGACTGGACGCGCGGGCGCACCATGGCTGCTGCCTTTCGGTGTCAGCATGATCGGACCGGTGTTGATCAAGTACGCCAGCCCCGAGATTCAGGCGCGCTTTCTACCACGGATTCCGGGGGTCGACGACTTCTGGTGCCAAGGCTATTCCGAGCCCGGCTCCGGCTCCGATCTCGCTTCGCTCAGGACGAGCGCGGTCAGGAAAGGCGACCGCTATATCGTGAACGGCCAGAAGACCTGGACCACGATGGCGCACTTCGCCGACTGGATCTTCTGCCTCGTGCGCACGAATCCCGAAGCGAAGCCGCAAGAAGGCATTTCGATGCTGCTGATCGACATGAAATCGCCGGGCGTCAGCGTGCGCCCGATCGTGACGCTCGATGGCGGACACGACGTCAACGAAACGTGGTTCGAGGAGGTAGAGGTACCGGTCGCCAACCTGGTGGGTGAGGAAAATCGCGGCTGGACTTACGCGAAGTATCTGCTTGGGCACGAGCGCACGGGCATTGCCGGAATCGGCCACTGCTATCGCGAGCTGCGTCTTTTGAAGCACTACGCTGCGCAGTCCCCCGACGGCGCGGGCGGCACGATGCTCGACGACGTGCGCATGCGCGACAAGATCGCGAGTATCGAAATGGATGTGATGGCGTTGGAGATGCTGTTGCTGCGCGTGGCGACGGCGGATGCCGGGAAAGCGCCGGGTCCGGAGGCGTCGATCGTAAAGATCCGCGGCTCGGAACTTCAGCAGGACATCGCGATGTTGCAGCTGGAGGTTGCCGGACCGCACGGCTGGCCTTATTCGCCGCAATGGCTCGCGGCCGGCGCCGAACAGCCCGTCAACGGGCCGACATGGGCTGCGCCTGCTGTGTCCACGTATTTCGACATGCGCAAGACGTCGATCTACGGGGGTGCGACCGAAGTGCAGAAAAACATCATCTCCAGGATGATTCTCGGCCTCTAGGAAAGAACCATGGATTTCACTTACAGCGAAGAGCAGCAGATGCTCTCGGACAGTCTGCGCCGCTTTGTCGGGACCGAGTACACGTTTGAAAAGCGGCGCAGGCGCGTGCGGGAAAGCGCGAGCTTTGACCCGCAGATCTGGTCGATGCTAGCGGACATGGGTGTCATCGGCCTCACCGTGCCGGAGGAGTACGGTGGCTTCGGCCAAGGCCCCGCGAGCAGGCTCGTGGTGCAGCGCGAACTGGGTCGGGTGCTGGTGCTCGAACCGGTCATTCCGAGCGGCGTAGTCGCGGCGGAAGTGCTGAATGCGTTTGGCAGCCCGGCGCAGAAAGATGCGTGGCTGGCCGCTATCGCCAGCGGAGAACGTGTTGTGACCGCCGCCTGGCTCGAACCGGGCACACGCTACCGGCCGGAAGCCGTGCGCACGATTGCCCATCGAACCCAAGACGGCTACGTGCTCAACGGTGTCAAGTCACTCGTCTGGCATGGCGAAACAGCCGATGCAATATTGGTCACGGCGAAACTGGACGGCGCCAACGACGTCGGACTCTTCATCGTGCCGCGTGGCACGCCAGGCCTTGCCATCACCGGCTACCCCACCATGGATGGTCTGCGTGCCGCTGACCTGAAGCTAGAATCCGTTGTGGTTGGAGACGATGCCATCGTAGGCGGACCGCAAGACGGGCTGAACGCGCTCACGCACGGGCTCGATCATGGGATTGCTGCAATTTGCGCAGAGGCAGCCGGCGCGATGGAGAAGCTGATCGAGATCACAGTGGAATATCTGCGTAACCGTCGTCAGTTCGGCCAGCCGCTGGGCGCTTTTCAGGCCTTGCAGCATCGCATGGCCGACATGCTTGTGCAGAAGGAGCTGGCGCTGTCGATGGCCTATGTTGCGGCTCAGGCGCTCGACGAAGCGGACCCGGCCCAGCGCCGCCGCATGCTGTCCGCCGCCAAGGTCACGGTCGCAAAAGCGGGGCGCTTTGTCGGCCAGCAGGCGGTGCAACTGCATGGAGGAATGGGTATGACCGACGAACTGGAAGTCGGCGACTATCTGAAGCGCCTCACGATGTTCGATCCGTTGTTCGGCGACAGCGACTACCATGTCGCGCGCTACTGTGAGGCCATGCAAAGCTGAGCGTGAGGGCTGCGGCGCATCGCTGCCCGGGTGTCGTACGGGCGCTCGCTGGCGATGCATGGCGTCGGACCCGCGGAAGGGTAGCGGCTACTTCCGGCCTTCCGTCGAAGGCTCCCATGGCGCAAAAGCATGAGACGCCGGCTCGCATGACGCATGCCGTTTTCTAAGCAGTGATCCATTTGACAGCTTCTTCGAGCGGGGCGCGATTCGTTCGATATGAATTGGCAGGATGCCCTTCGTCCGCATAGCCGAAGGATATTGCACACACCATCCGCCGGTCCACGCCCAGGTTCAATTCGCGCCTGACGACCTTCGCGTACGACGACAGCGCCGCTTGAGGAATCGTCGCCACACCGCTGGCGTGTGCGGCAAGCAGAAAGTTGCTGACGTAACATCCACAGTCGATTGCCCCATAGATACCGAGTGCCTCGTCCGTGGTGATAATTGCCACATGGGGAGCGCCGAAAAATCGAAAATTCTCGAGCGCCTGTCGGGTATAGGCGGCCTTATCGCCACGTCCAATTCCCAGCGCGCTGTAGAGTTGGAATCCGGTCTCGCGTCGGCGGTCTAGATAGGCCCCCTTGTACTCGCGGGGAAATGCAAAGTCGGGTTCCTGAGGCGCTTCGTTTGACGCATGTTCGTAGAGTGTGCGCATGAGTCGCTCAGTACCCTCACTCTCCGTGATCGTGATATGCCACGGCTGACTGTTGCACCACGAGGCTGATCGTTGAGCGGTGGCGAGAATTTTTTCAATGGCGTCTCGGGGAACTGGGTCCGGCCGGAATGCGCGACAACTATACCGCTCGTCAAGAAGTCGCCGAACGACCTCAAAGTCGTCATCGTGGCGTGTGTTCGCCGATAGTTCTTCTGGTCCAGACGAATACATAGGGACTCCAGATTTCGGTGGGATTTTTTGATTGGGCTGGCACTCTCGATCCGAATTTGGACGAGACCCTCCCGGCGGTTCGCACGCTGCGTCTCGATAGAGGGGGCAATGCCAAACAATCTTTGCTAAGCCAAGTGTCGACAGGACGTTTATCGTCGATCGGAGATGCAAGTCCTCGGCAATGCGGTGCTCCATTCGCACGTTGCTAGTCGCTTTGTCGTCCGCAATATGCCATTCCGTCAGTTTAGCTGAACAAGTATTTCATTGTGTAGTCAGAGACTGTGCCGCAGCTATAGGACCGCAACTTCTTGAGTACCCGGTTGGTCTCGTTCTCGGCTTCGCCCTGATCTCCGACGATGCGCGTATGCCCGGTTCCTCCGAAAATCCGAAATAGACGCCATCGCCTCCGCCTTGGAGCAACTCTGCCAGACGCCCACGATGAACGAGGCGTTCAGGGAGACCATCGCGGCCAGCGAGACGATCTCGATATCACGGTCTTTCGGGAAGTGGCTTCCTGATTGAGAATCAGGGGGCCGTCAGACGCAAACGGATACAGGTGGGCCGCGTCAACATCCTCGACCTTGCCTGGATTGATGCCGACCGGCGCACGCCACGCCTGCCACGCCAGATAAACAAGATACGCGGCACCGACGCTTTTGAGTAGCGTGAAGGCAACTTTGGAAGCCACCAGCAGAGCGCGGACCCCAACTGCGACAACAAACGTGTGCACCAGAAGCCCCGTACACAGTCCCAATACGATCACCAGGCCTGAGCGGGTCCCTCGCATCGCGGACTGCAGCAGCACGAAGAGATTGTCCGGACCGGGCGTGAGCCCCAGCACAAGTGAAATTCCGAAGAATGGCAACAACGTCGAGAGGGCAGCATAGACAACTCCTTGCGATTCCGTACGAGCGACTCAGGCAGTCGGTGGATCCAAGCATAAACGGCTGACCGGCCCCGCGAACCGTCAAACGACTCACAACCATGCTCATTCGTCTCAATCGATTGCAGGAATTATGCGCCTGGCCTGTGCCGCCCTCTGCGTAGTACAGAGGCGGCGTGTGAAGTCCTGACGCCACCGTGGGGATTCCGACTAGCTGTGCATTTTCTCTTGTTCGCGGGCGAGCGGTTCACCCCTCGCGACCATAGCGCTCTGACGTGAGTCAGTGCACGAATGCTCAGCGGACAATGGCGTCGCGCACGCGACGGTCAGCGTTGGGTCGGGACGAGCCGATGGCCAGCCAGCAGAGTGCGGCCATCGGCGGCCATTCGAGAAGTGGACTCGACTCGGCTGGCGGGATACCATAAGCGCGTGGAAGATCGTGAGTCGCGACAAAGCGCTTTACCATCCCGTTCTACTCAACAAAGGTCCGGAACGCTTGTCTTTATTTTCTCCAGCCGCCGTTCTCGTTGAAGACCGCCTGTTGCAGGGGGTCTCTTGCTAGGCCGCATCGGCGTCGCGGCCGCCTTGGCATTGCTGAAATTCCTCGCGATCCTTCCCTATGGTGTGACTGCCCGTTTCGGCGATGGCCTAGGCTGGCTGCTCTACCAGTTGCCTAGCCGGCGTAAGCGCATCGTCCATATCAATCTGGGGCTTTGCTTTCCCGATTGGAGCGCCGAACGCGTCGAAAGCGTGGCGCAGCAGCATTTCCGCCATGCGATCCGCAGCTACGTGGAGCGCAGCGTCCAATGGTTCGGTTCGGCGGAAAAGCTGAAGAAACTGGTGGTCGTAGACAGCGAGGTTGATTTGTCGGACCCGGACATGCCTCCCACGGTGCTGCTTGGGGCACACTTTGTTGGCATTGAAGCGGGCTCGGTATTCATCAATTACGCGCTGGGCAGGCCCTGCGGCGCGTTGTATCAGCCAATGTCCAACAAGGCGCTGGATGCCGTTGCGCGAACCCAGCGTGGCCGTTTCGGTTCTGAAATGGCCAGCCGCGCCGACAGCGCGCGCATCGTGTTGCGATGGCTTCGCGATAAAAAGCCTGTCATGCTCGGCGCGGATATGGACTATGGACTTCGCAATTCGACTTTCGTCCCTTTCTTCGGCATTCAAACCTGTACGCTGACTGCGGTCGGACGGCTTGCTAAAGCCGGTCAAGCGCAAGTGCTGCCGTTTATTGGCGAGGTGCTGCCGCACTATAGAGGTTATCGGTTGAAAGTATTCAAGCCGTGGCAGGATTATCCGACTGGGGATGACGCGATCGACGCGCGCAGGATGAATGCTTATCTGGAAGAGCAGATCCGCCGGATTCCTGAACAATATTACTGGGTCCATAAGCGCTTCAAGACCCGGCCGCCTGGCGAAGCGTCGTTTTATTAACGATGCGGCAATCGCACATTGAGTCTGGAGCACACGTGATCAAGTTGACATCGGTACATCGGGACTGGATCTTCGATATGACGCCGGATACGCTGCCCGACGGCTATTCGGCTAGCGCGTGGGTTCAGCGCGAAGCGCGTGAAGGCGAGACCCAAGGCGAAAATTTTATTTTCTCCGACCTCGGACATTACGCTACACAAGAGGAGGCGACGAGCCGGGGCGAATCTTGGGCCATTCGGTGGGTCAACGAGAACGACTACTGATAGTTCAGGTTGGCGGTAGAAAGTTTGCCGGGCGACGCGCTTTTTTCTAAAAGCACTCAGTGGCGCTACATCTCGCAAGCACCGTCGTGTGCATACGAACCATTAGCTGCTAACGCGGGCTTACCTACAAGTCGAGCGCCTTGATGCATCCGGCGTTAAAAAACAGTGATCGTGCCACAGCGAA
>NZ_JBAUSA010000575.1:0-2510 GCF_049581465.1 Caballeronia sp.
ATGCAAGGCACGAGCCTGACGTTTAGCACGCCTTCAGTTCGCATAAAATGGCGAATCTCGATCGAGCAGCGCGGTTCGTATGAAGTGCAGGTAACTTAGTATTCGCTGCATTTGATGCCGTCTTTCCCGATTCCCGTGCAACGAGTCCCGCAGCGGCTGCGCGATCTCGATCGCCGCGTCGACGGACGCCAGGGCGCGAGCGAGGCGATCCGCGCCTGGCCGCTCAAACAGGTCCGCCAGATCTCGCCTGACCGTATCAATGCTCGGCTGCCACCGCGGTTGCAATCGCGCCGCGTAAGGTGCGTCCAGCGTCTCGTTGCGAAGATCGATTGCCGAGTGTCCGACCTCGAGGATGACGAGCATCCACCGCAACGCGTCGCGATGCTGTGCCGAGGGCTTTTTGAGGAGCAAGCGTAGCTGGAACATCAGGTCGTGCGTGCTCGACTGGAATCGCTGATTCAGTCCGCTGAGCGTTCCCTCGCAGGCGAGCACCATTTGTCGCCGAAGGTCGCGTTTGATCTTTTCGATCCGCCACGGCATGTGCGCCGGAAAAATCACTGCGAAAACGAGGCATGCGACGAGCATCGATGCGACCAGCGCGATGCCATTGTTGATGAGGAGACCCGGCTCATAGACGATCACGTTGTCTGGCCCCGCAAGCAGGCAAAAGAAAACGCAAAAGCCGACGCCGTAGCCGGACGTGCTGGGACGCGTCGACAGAAATGCGCCGAAGGCCAGCAGGGGCGCAAGGGCCGCACACAGCAATGCAAAGCCCTCGATGTTCGGATACACATAGCACGTGACCGCATACCCCGCCACGGTCGCGAGTGCCGTGCCGCCCGCCATTTGAGCCGCGAATTTCGATGGCGCAGGCAAGGCCGAACAGAGGGCACACGTTACCGCGACCCCGATCACGGCAAGGCCGCCGCTCGGCCATGCAGTCGCGATCCAGAATGCCCCGACGCCTGCAACGGCCACGACAGTACGCACGAACGTGAAAGCGACGACGTAAGCGTTGGTCTTGACGGCGTATTTCGTCACGGATCGCTCAAGCGCGTGGCTCGCGTCGGCTAGCGACGCGTATGCCTGCGTATAGCGCAGGAATTCATCGACAAAGCGATACAGAAGCTCCATCGTCGTATCGAAGTCGAGCAAGTGTTCCGGCGCCGACACTTCAAACGAGCGGCGCGTCTCGCCTACGCGTTGTGGCAACGTCGACTGGAAGCGACCGAGTTCAACGGCTGCGGTCGCCGCGCTCAGTTCATCGGTCTTCATCGGATCGCGATGCTTGACGAGCAACCCTGAAAGCTCACGAAAATAGGGCGATGCCGCCTCAACGGCCGCGTTCACGTGCCCCGCATTCATGCGTTTCACCAACTGGTGAAGCGCATGCAGTCTCGTACACGCGTTCATGAATTCGCTATTGAGCCGCGCGAGCCGTCTGCTGCGCACGCGCATGTTGGGATCCTCAAATGAAGCGAAGCTACGCACCGCTTCGAATCCAACAATCTGATCGACCAGATCCGCGAACCGGGTTTCGAAAACGCTGTCTGCAATTCGTTCGTTGAGTACGCTCGCCGCAAAGACGGAAAACCCGGTGTACCGGGTACGCAACGTGTGCTTGAGCGCCGTACTTGAATGCAGCGGCAGCACTAGCGCGCTGATCGCGCTCGAACAAAGAATGCCTATCATGACTTCAGCAGCGCGTGTCAGTGCTGCCAGGAACAGGCCGTTTGGCGCCATCACGGTCGGGATGCCGATCAACGCGGCCGTGTATCCCGCAAGCACGAACGCGTACCAGCGAAAATGGCGATAGCGGACTGCCGCGGCCGTGCACGCACCGATCCATAGCGTGATCCCGAGCATGTAGAGCTCAGGTTGCTGGGCGAAAATTCCGCCCAGCACTAGCGCGGCGATCATTCCGGTCGCGGTTCCGACGACTCGATAAAAGCTCTTGGCCAGGACCATGCCACTCAACGGCTGCATCAGGACGAACACTGTTGTCATCGCTGTGCGCGGGCTCGACAGTTGCAACAGCATGGCGATGCCCATCGCGAGAAGCGCGGCGCTCACCGTCTTCAACAGGTGTAGCCAGAGGAGTCCGTCGTCGGCCATCCACTGCCTGGCGATTATCTTTGTCGCACGCGCCCAGACCTGCAATCGTGGGGATCCAGCCCAGGTGCGCTGCGCCGCCTTCTCGCTCCTCATGGAATGACTCGCCTAGTGAGCCATTAATGACCGGCGTAAAGCGATTTCACGCCGTCATTGCCTGCAGGCCGGACGGCTGCGGGAGCGCCGGAAGCCGACGAACCGCCTACTTCCCCACCCACGTCGGTTACCGTGCCGTTTTGCGCAGTCACCCGTGCTTCGGCAGCGATGATGTCGTCTGGGTAGTGAGGATCACTACCGACGGAGGGGTGCCAGCCCGCCTTTTCGAGCTGGACGAGTTCAGCTCGAACTTGCGCACGGCTAACCGGCTCGTTCGATTGCTGGGCAAACGACACGACCGG
>NZ_JBAUSA010000576.1:0-6924 GCF_049581465.1 Caballeronia sp.
CCTCGAGGTCCTGAATGAGGAAGGTCTGAGCCCAAATACAGAGACTCTCGATGAAAGACGTGACACGCTCAAACAGAGCTTTATCGAGGAGCAAGGTTATTGGGACGCATCGTGGGATGCCCTGCTAAGCCTTGATCCGGATTTTTTCGAGGCGCACGCGCAATTTTCGGCGATCCCCTGGCGGGCGGGCCATCTTGAACCGAAGATCAAGGAACTCGTGCTATGTGCACTGGATGCGGCGGCGACACATCTGTACAGGCCCGGCATAAAGACACACATGCGTAATGCCATTCGCCTTGGCGCCACACAAGACGAAATCATGGAAGTACTCGAGATCGTCAGTGTCATCGGAATTCACGGCGCGCTGATCGGTGCCCCGATGCTTGAAGAAAATTTCGGTTCGTCAAACGTGGCTTAGAAAGTACGTGCCTTCGGCGGCACCGATGCGACTGTCAGCGGTGCCATGTGAACGGGCTTGTAGTCAATGCGGTCACCGCTCGCCGTGCTATGCGGCGACCATGAGCGCTCCTAGCTCGGACCGCGCAACTTCGACGAAAGCCGACATTGCGCTCGAAACGTAACCGTCGTGTCGTCGAATGAAAAGCGTCTCGACGTGTGCCTTTTCTGGAGCGATCGCGTGGATGGCAACGAGGTCCTGTTCCGCCGCGCTCGAAACGACGCCTCGGGGCAGTAGCGTGATGCCGATACCGGCTGCAACGCACGCAATGATCGCGTCCATCGAGCCAAATTCGAGGGGCGTTGCCGTGAGGATGCCCATTTCAGCCAGGAGGGCCTCAAGCCGCTGGCGGTATGAACAACCGAGGCGGAAGACAATCGTCTTGAGATCCGGGACTGATCTGAGCGGTTCGAGCGAGCGCATGGTACGCGGCGTAACCAGGACCAGCTCCTCCTGAAAAACCGCCTCGGTGTGGAGGTCGGGATGGTCAAGCGGTCCGGCTACGAACGCTCCATCGAGTCGACACTCGGCAACGTCTGCCGTCAGGCTGCAACTCGTGCCAGTGACGAGGGATAACCGAACCTGAGGGTACATTCTCGTAAAGTTGCTCAGTATCGGCGAAAGCCGCAGCGCTGCCGTGGTCTCGAGCGTGCCCAATGCGAGCGTGCCCTTCGGGGGACCATCATCCAGCGCCGCTAGCTTGGCGTCCGCGACAAGCTTCGCAATTCGCGCAGCGTACGGGAGCATCCGCTGGCCCGCCGGCGTCATGCTTACACCACGCGCATGCCTCTGAAAGAGGGCTACGCCGACCTCTCTTTCCAAAGCCCGGATTCGCGCTGTCACGTTTGACTGGACGGTATGCAACTCGGCACCTGCCCGGTTCATGCTTCCATGACGGGCCACTGCTTCGAATACCTTGAGGTCGGCGACGTCCATGCTTTGCACCTTTACGAAAGACCCAAAATTTCCACAAAGCCTGCGCCACCACAAACGCAACCTTCCTAGCTCACGATATTCGACAAAGCGTATCTATCTCAACGCTCAGCCAGCCATGGTAGCGACTCGATGCCGACCCTGCGTCGCCGCACTTTAAGCCGCCTACACTCGGGCGGCCATGTGAATGCGACGTCTATGCTACACCAGAGCGAAATTGAGCGCCCGCCCGCAGCCATACCCATCAGACAGTTCGGCGCCTCGCGGACACGGCTCACTAAGCGTCGGCCCCAAGAGCGCCGCGTGATCAGCCTGGCTTCGTCGACTTGAAGTCCTCTCCGTTGATCCTGCTGGAAATGCTGATATTTTCCGGCGGATGTTCGTGCAAGATGACGTTGATAATCTTGGGATCGGAGCCGATTGAGTCGTGCGTGACCTGGATGATGTCCCGGAGGAGTTGTTCACGACGCTCAAGCGTCAAACCTGTCTTGATGTGGCATTCGATAAAAGGCACGATATTTCTCCAGGAATTCCTATTTGAGACGTTCGATGAGTTCTTTGTCGTTCGCCGCGCCTTCGGCGTACTCCGGAAGGTGCTCGCCATGTTCGACGAAGTTGATTCCCCGTCCTTCGCGGATCACGAGAAAAATGTCGTTCTTCGTCTCGCCTGTCGCTTCGCTGACTACTCGCAGCAGGCCGGCAGCAAGTTGCCGCTTTTGTTCATCGGTTCGTCCAAATCGCATATCACAAGAAATAAGGGCCATGTATATCTCCTAAAGACCGCTAGGGTTATTGAATTCCCGGATGTTTCGCCGGGAACCGTGGTTCTGGACTGACCTTCGCCAGGAGTTGCATCAACTCCTTAATCGGGTGTTCATCCAGCGTCGCGACCAGATTGATGATCTGGTCGCGAAGTTCCTGATCCGCGTATTGCTCGCTCAACCAGTTGAATTTTTCGACCGTGCGCTCCCACGTGAACGGACTATCGAGGCCACCTTCGAAGCCGACGTGCTCCTTCGCGAACACGCGGCCGTCCTTGCACTTGATCGTCACCCTGACGTTTAATGCGTGCGGATACTGCGCCGAGAATTTGGCGTCCGGTCGCACTGTCACCTTCCTGAGCAGCGCTTGTGCGTCAGGCGCCTGGACCCGTTGCGGGTCAAGTTGAGCAGGCCCCACCTGATCATCAAGCAATGCCGCTGCAATCAGATACTTAAGGTTGTAGTCGGCCTGCTCTTTAGTCTGTGGATCGTCCTTCGGGCCAAAGCTGCCGCCGCCCGCAATGTCGAATCCGCTCTGGAATATGTCACAGAGGACTTCGTCCACCTCGTCGCTCTTCACGTCGTTCTTGCGCTTGAGATCGAGCGTCGCCTCAAGTACGGGCTGACCATGAATGAGGGAGCAATACTTCTTCATGATGGTCTGGTGAATGATCTCCAACCCGTGATCGTCCCAGTCCACATCGATAGGCTGGTCAAACATTCGCACCAATCCATTGGGCCCTTCGAAGAGGCGAAGCGGACCCGTGAAACCGCGCTTCGCAAGCGACGCGGAATACACGGCGCGCATGCCCGTGATGGCCGGCGAAAAGCCCTTCCACTGCGAGACTGGCTCGGAGTGGACACACGTCAACGACACGTTGTCGACCGTCGCGATCGCGATTGCATGGGCGATTTGATCCGCGTCGAGACCGAGCAGTTTGCCCGACCCCGCGGCAGCCGATACCGCCAACTGGATGGCATGGTTGAACCCTTTCGCCATGACCGGGACAATCGCGGTGATGCGGCATCCAATCTCGTACGCGACTGCGAGGGCGAGCATGAAGTCCTCGCCACTTGCAGATGCATGGTCGGCCGCAGCCAGGATCGTGCCGAAGTTGTCACTGGGGTGACAGAGCCCTCCCGGAGACATATAGCTGTCGAGCAGATCCACATAGCGAACGAGACCCGTGTTGTACAGCGCAGCCTGGTCCGGCGACGTTGTGCCGCCGCCGATCAATGAGCACGTTCCCGAACGGCCGTACTCGTCGAACTGCTCTCGAAGTGCCTTGAACTGCGTCCCGGGTAGCGCGGCGATCGCGCAGCCCAGACTGTCAAGGATATTTCGCTTGAACAAAGCCCGGGACTCCGGCGTGAGGTGATTGGCACGGGCATCGTAAGCAAACGTTCCGATACGTTGAACGGTTGTAGGAGTACTCATTTGACGAAGGCCTCAAAAAAAATGGTAAGTCACCGCCCCGGGTGACAACGCAATCGATACGCCAAGCATTGACGCAAATTCGCACCATTCAAAACGAATATCAAGCGATATGTATCGCGTGCAGCGATCTCTTTCGCTGATAGCTACTCTGTTCCCAAACGCAGCGGCAGCAAAGCCCATTCGCTTGCAACACACTCTTTACCCCTGAAGAACAGTGCCCCCGCGCGGTCTGGGTCCGAGCCATGTCCCACGAGTCATCAATCGGGTTGATTTTGTCTTGCATGGAAACTTTCCGTTGATCAGGTCATCGGGTCTTTGGGCGCGCCCGATTGTGCACGCCCCTGCGTTCGATGCTCGATGAAGCGGGCCACTTCGATATTTGTATCGCAATGTATCTACCCGTCCGAGAGATACGCAACATTGCAATTGGCCGGTCGCTCGACACACGCCAGATACCTCCGCTGAGTCAAATGCATCGGCGCTGGATTCCAGATGCTTCGTATGGCAGATCCTCACCCGACCTGATGTTCGTGCTCCTTGACATCCGTACGTGGTGGCATCTCATCCGTGATGCGTTGTGTATCGGATGCGATTTAGTCGCAAGGGATTGACATTCTGAATTGTGCCGGTATTATGCATCGCACCCGATTGCATCGAATGCGATCAAGAAGAACCCCTTACCCCCCCTCCCCGGAGACGAACATGAACAGCAAGTACGCGGCCGTTGCGGCCACCTTCGCACTCTCGCTCACCGTCCTCGCGACCAGCGCCCATGCCGACGCGCCGAAGAAGCCGCAGGAAAAGTGCTTTGGCGTATCTCTCGCCGGCAAGAACGACTGCGCCGCTGGCGCCGGTACCACTTGCGCAGGAACGTCCAAGGCCAACTATGAAGGCAATGCGTTTGTGCTCGTCGACAAGGGCACCTGCACCCAGATCAAGACACCCAAGGGCTACGGCACCTTGAAGGCCACGTCATGATCGCGACCTCCAACCGTAAGATCGTCCCGACAGCAAGCAACAGCGCAGCAACCGCCAGCCGGACTCCGGCCGCATTGCTGTCGCGCTTACTGCCGCCGGCCCTGCTGCTGCTCGTCGCCCGTTTCGGCATTGCTGCGGTCTTCTTCCTCTCCGGACGCACGAAGGTGGAAGGACTCCTGACGATCAAGGACTCGACCTACGAACTGTTTCGCACGGACTACGCGTTGCCGCTCATTTCGCCGGAGCTTGCCGCGCATCTCGCGGCCTACTCGGAGCATCTGTTCCCGATCCTGCTCGTGTTCGGACTGTTCACGCGGTATGCGGCACTCGCGTTATTCGGCATGACTGCGGTTATCGAGATCTTCGTGTACCCCGATGCGTGGCCGACGCACCTGAGCTGGGCGGGTCTGCTGCTGCCACTCATTGCCAGTGGTGGCGGAAAGTGGTCGCTCGACTATCTCCTGCGCCCCAAAGCGCCAGGCGCGCTTCGATAGCCCTCGTGCCCGACACACGCAGTCGAGTGCCATCAACCAAGTTACGTAGCTAAATCAAGCAATTCCAGCCAACACATCACAACAAGAGGCCAGCAGGCCTTCGGAGAATCACTATGCGAATGTTATCGACCCTTGCCATGGCCACCATGGCGCTGACAGCCTCCGCGATAGCCTCGGCGGCCACGCCCGACACACCCCCGGGCGCGAAGAACATCGTCATCGTCCACGACGCGTTCGTCGACGGTTCGGGCTGGCATGTCGTGCACGACATCCTCATCCACAAGGGCTACAAGGTGACCGTTGTCCAGGAACCGCTCACGACGCTCGATGCAGACGTCGCTGCCACCCGCAACGTGATCGATGCCCAGGAAGGCCCGGTCGTGCTGGTAGGCCACGGTTATGGGGGCTCGGCCATTACGATTGCCGGCGCTCGACCCAAAGTGAAGGCGCTCGTCTATGTCGCAGCATTCGAGCCCGACGTAGGCGAAACCGTGAAGCAGCTTTCGGCTTCAATGCCTGAGCCGAGCGACGACATCCGTCAGAGCCGCGACGGGCACCTGCTCTTCGACGCCGCCAAGTTCGGAACGGATTACGCGGGCGACCTGGGAGCCAACCGCACCAACTTCATGGCCGTCTCGCAAGTGCCGACAACCACAGCAGCCTTCGGCGGCGCGCCGTCGTCGGTGGCCGCATGGCACGACAAGCCAAGCTACGCAGTCCTGGCTACCGATGACCTCGCGCTCAGCCCGGACCTGCAGCGCTGGATGTACAAGCGCGCGGGTTCAAAGGTGACCGAAGTCAAGGCGAGCCACGCGGTCTACATCTCGCAACCCGAAGCCGTGGCCCAGGTGATCGAGGACGCTGCACTGGCCGCCAAATAAAGCTGATGCTGTAAGCATCGGCCTCTCTTAACGAATCGAGCACTTCACCCCTAACCACTCTGGAGAAATCATGAACACCATCGTCAAGTCCCGCATCAGCTTCGCCGCCGCAGCAGCGCTTATCGCACTGGCCTCCGCATCGACCATCAGCACTGCGAACGCAGCCGGTGCAGAACAGCCCGGTCGATGCTATGGCGTGAACGCATGCAAGGGGCAGGCCCTGTGCGCGACTGCCAAGAACGACTGTAAAGGTCTTAACACCTGCAAGGGCAAGGGCGTAGTCGTGAAGCTGCCGTCCGCGTGTCTCGCGGCAGGCGGAACCCTGACTGAGCCGAAGTAACAGCCTGACTGGCCCGGTCGCTGATCCCCTGGCCAGTCACTCCCAGCAAGTCTTAGCCGAGTACGCGCGATGCCCGCTTCCAACCCTCTCTTCTCAGGCTACGGCCTTGGCCTGCGCAAGGAACACTATTCCGATTTCCTGGAGACGGCCGTACCGGTCGACTTCGTCGAGGTTATCTCCGAGAACTTCATGGTGGAAGGAGGTCACCCCCGCCACATCCTTCGCCAGATGCGCGAGCGGCACCCCGTTGCGCTGCACGGCGTTTCCATGTCGATCGGCTCGGCAGACGGACTCGATCGCGACTATTTGCGCCGGCTGAAGTCGCTGGTCGACGAGATTGAACCGCTCTTCGTCTCCGATCATCTGAGCTGGTCCCGCATTGACCGCTTCAACTCGCACGACCTGCTGCCCATCCCTTATACCGAGGAAGCGCTGGATCAGGTCTGCGCGAATATCGCGATGGCGCAGGATGCGCTGGGTCGCCCCATGCTAGTCGAGAATCCCTCCAGCTACGTCAACTTCGGCGGCGCGACGATGACCGAGTGGGAGTTCATCTCGGCCATGTCAAAGCGTACGGGTTGCGACCTGTTGCTGGACGTGAACAACATCTTCGTGAGCGCGACGAACCACGGCTTCGACGCC
>NZ_JBAUSA010000577.1:0-2262 GCF_049581465.1 Caballeronia sp.
GCCTATTCGTGCCGGTATCGCCGGTCGAACGCGCCGCTTTATTGGCGTCGGTCCTGCTCGTGCTCATGGTGGAATTGCTTAACTCGAGCGTGGAAGCGGCGATCGACCGGATTTCGCTCGAACGCCACGAACTCTCCAAACGCGCCAAGGATTTTGGCAGCGCCGCTGTCATGCTGGCGCTCGGCGTTTGCGTACTGACGTGGGGCTTGATCGTCGGCCCCCTCCTGTTGCGATGGCTACACGCACTGGTTTGAAGACGGAGCCGGATGCGGCCTGAAGCGGCGATCAACGCGATGAATGCCCGCCTCCCCGGCCACGCATCGCGTCCCTCACGGCGGCGTCACGCGTTTTATACCCGGCGTTTGCGGCGCTGCAGAAGGTTCCAGGGGAACCATCCGTTTATAATCGTCCGATGTCCCCGCTAGTTCCGCTAGCAAGGCACCCAAGCAACTCACCGCGTTCCGGGTTCGCTACGCTGCATTCAAGCCGCCGCTCCCCGAGCCGGTCAACCAGGCCCGGACGACATGGAAGCCAAACCTCCCCGCCGCACCCGTGAACGTATTCTCGAAATGTCGTTGAAGTTGTTCAACGACATTGGCGAGCCCAATGTCACGACGACGACCATCGCCGAAGAGATGGAAATCAGTCCAGGGAACCTGTACTACCATTTCCGCAACAAAGACGACATTATCAACAGCATTTTCGCGCAGTTCGAACAGCAGATCGAAAAGCGGCTGCGCTTTCCTGAAGACCATCGTCCGACTATCGACGAACTGTGGTCGTACCTGCAGTACATGGCCGATTTCCTGTGGACGTACCGGTTTCTCTATCGGGACCTCAACGACCTGCTCGCCCGCAACCGCACGCTTGAAACACACTTCAAGCAGATCATCAGCCACAAGGTCCATTTCGCGCAGGAACTGTGCGAAGCGCTCGTCGCCGATCACGAAATGGTCGCGACCCCCGCCGAGATCAAGGTAATCGGGACCAACATGGGCGTCATCGCGACGTACTGGCTGTCGTATCAATTCGTCATGAACCCGCGCAAATACAACGAGCAGGAAGAGATACGCGCGGAATTGCATCAGGCGAGCCTGCATATCGTCTCGTTGATGGCACCCTATTTGCGCGGCCGCTCGCGGCAGATTTTCGACGACCTGGTGTCGGGGAAAATGCCGGGCCGCGTGTTTGCCGACTACCGCGCGCCGAGGGAAGACGGCGAGCCAAAGGAATCCAATTGATGAAAGCAGTCTGTGTGTATTGCGGCTCCGCGATCGGAGCCAGGCCCGTGTATGCCGAGGCCGCGAAGGCGTTCGGGCGCGCGCTGGTGGAGGCGGATCTGGCGCTGGTCTATGGCGGAGGAAGCGTCGGCTTGATGGGCACGATCGCCGACGAAGTGCTGGGTCTCGGCGGTCGCGCCATCGGCGTGATTCCGGAATTGCTGATGAGCAAGGAAGTCGGCCATGTGGGTCTGACCGAGCTTCACGTCGTGGCCGACATGCATGAGCGCAAGAAGAAGATGGCGGATTTGTCGGACGCGTTCGTGTCGATGCCCGGCGGTGTCGGCACGTTCGAAGAGCTGTTCGAGGTCTACACATGGGCGCAACTCGGCTATCACCAGAAGCCGGTCGCATTGCTGAACGTGGATGGATACTACGACCCGCTGATTGCAATGCTGCGCCACACGGTCGAAGAAGGTTTCATGCGCGCACCGTTTCTTGCCATGCTGCAGGTCGCATCCGATCCGGCGGCGATGATCGATGCATTGAGAAACTACGTGCCGCCGGTCGCCGATCGCTGGCCCGAAAAACGCGACGCAATCTGACCGGGGATCCTGGCAATGTCGAAAGTGATCTTGATCACGGGTGGAAGTCGCGGCATCGGCCGGTCGGCGGCGGTGCTGTGCGGTGCGCGCGGCTGGTCCGTCGGTGTCAATTACGCGACGAATCGCGGCGCGGCGGATGAAACGGTTGCGCTGGTCGAAGCCGCTGGCGGGCGTGCGATCGCGATTCAGGGCGATGTCGGCGAAGAGGCCGATGTGATAGCCCTGTTCGATAAAACCTCGCAGACGTTTGGCCCGATCGATGGCTTCGTCAACAACGCCGGGATAGTCGCGCCGGGTTCGGCGCTCGCGGATATGGACGTGGAGCGCATGAAACGTGTCTTTACAATCAACGTGCTCGGCGCGTATCTGGGCGCGCGTGAAGCGGCGCGCAGGTTATCGACGAAACGGGGCGGACGCGGTGGCTCGATCGTCAATGT
>NZ_JBAUSA010000578.1:0-1969 GCF_049581465.1 Caballeronia sp.
ATTGATGCTCGCGCTGGGAGTCAGCCGCACCGTAGTGCGCGAAGCGATCTCCCGCTTGCAGGCCGGTGAAGTTATCGAAACGCGACATGGCATCGGCAGCTTCGTGCTGGAATCGAATCGCAAGAAATTGGGCAGCGACATGGTTCCGGCCACGACGTTGCGCGACGTCCTCTCCGTACTTGAATTGCGTATCAGCCTCGAAACCGAATGCGCCGGACTCGCTGCGCAACGTGCGCAGCCTCAGGATCTGGCGCGCATGCGTACAGCGCTCGACGCCATCGAAGCCACACGGCATACCGGCAGCGACAGCGTAGCGGCCGATCTCCAGTTCCATATTGCAGTGGCGAGCGCGACCGGAAATCGCTATTTCGTCGATATCCTCTCGCAGATGGGCACCGCGCTGATTCCGCGCAAACGGCTCGATTCGGCCGGCATCGCGCACGCCGATCCCAAGACCTACGTCTCACAGGTCAACGCCGAACACGAAAGCATTCTGGACGCCATCGCGCGACAGGATTCCGAAGGCGCGCGTGCGGCAATGCGCATGCATTTGTCGAACAGCCGGGAACGGTTGCGGCGCGCGAACAAATCCGCGGAAGAAAGCAGCGAACAACCGGGTTGACGGGTGACGAGACGGCCGACTAGATCGGCCGTTTTTTTACCGCAAGCGGGTTCGATCGACGCGCCCGGACTTTAAGCCTTGCGAAAACGAACGAGCACGAGCACAAACATGAACGACGCACAGGCTGGGATACATCATTCGGCAGCGGGCGGATACGCCCTCGGCGCAGACAGTTATGTGCGTGGACGTCCCGACTATCCGGCGGAACTGGGCGACTGGTTGCGCGAGCAACTTGGGCTGGCCCAAGGGAAAACCGTTATCGACCTGGGTGCCGGCACGGGCAAGTTCACGCCTCGGCTAATCGCGACCGACGCTCGGGTTATCGCGGTGGAACCCGTACCGGAAATGCTCGGCAAGCTATCGGTGTCGTTCCCACACGTGCAAGCGCTGAGCGGCACAGCCGCTTCAATTCCACTGCCCGATGCATCGGTCGATGCTGTCGTATGCGCACAGTCTTTTCATTGGTTCGCCACGCACGCAGCGCTGGCCGAAATTTTGCGGGTCCTGAAACCGGGTGGGAAACTCGGGTTGGTCTGGAATCTCCGCGATGCCAGCATTCCCTGGGTCGCGCGGCTCGACGCGATCGTCAACCGTGTGGAAGGCGACACGCCCCGCTATTACACCGGCGCATGGCGAAACGCGTTTCCGTTTGACGGCTTCGGCCCGCTCGCGGAACAGCACTTCAAGCAGCCCCATACCGGTTCACCGGACGACGTAATCGTCAATCGTGTCAGGTCGACGAGTTTTATCGCGGCGCTCGAGACCGGCGAACGCGCTGTGATCGATCGTGAAGTGAGAGCGCTGATCGCGTCCGAGCCGGCGCTTGCAGGCAAGGAAGTGGTGACGGTTCCCTACGATACAGCCGCCTTCTCGGCGGAAAAAATCGCGGTCTAAGACCGGGCGCTTGTATGCGACGTTGCGGTCAGTAACAAAGTGTGTTGGGGCAAATGACAACACGGGTGATGTTGTCATAATGTCCAACATGAAAGCCACCCTGCTACTCAAAGAGCGTCACGCAGTCAACAAGCAGGCTTTCGCCGAATTGCTCGTTTGGAAGGTACCTGATCCGTTGCGTGGGAGCGCTCACCTGTTCAAATACAGCCTTGCCTATATCGTCTTGGGCGAGTGCGTTTTGCGGTACGACAATGAGCGCGGCAAAGGGGATCATCACGTTGGCGACGTTGAAACGCCTTACTCTTTTTTGACACCTGCGCGGCTCCTCGCGGATTTTTGGGCTGACGTAGACAACTGGAGTCCATCATGAAAACCGTAACTTTGGGCGTCGCTTCGCGCGAGGCCGTCAACAAGCGGTTTCTGGCAGCGTTCGAAGGCAAGGCGCAAGGCGCA
>NZ_JBAUSA010000579.1:0-1826 GCF_049581465.1 Caballeronia sp.
TGCGGCGGCATGCTGTGCCGCGACGCGCGCATCACGCCAGCGCCGCTGGAGGCTCGAGGAATTGTAGATCGAGCTGCTGCCCGCGATCGAGAACGCCTCATTCACGATGGCCACACATTCGGCGTGACCGTAAGTAACCGCGCTCCTGCAGGTCAACACTTCCTCCGGGGGCGACGGCTGCCCGGCGAGGGCGCTCTCCCATATCCTTGCGGCGTAGTCGAGAGTGAGGGCCCGCACTGCCGCCAACCGCGTGCGAAGTTGGCCGAGCTTGTGCTGGAACACGGGATCGGCTGCCAACCGCGCCAAGGGATTGAAGGCCGGCCGCTTCGTTTTAGCCAGTTCCGCGATGTCGTCGATCGCGCCCTGGGCGATGCCGGCCACCACCGCGACATGGGTCGGACCCAACAGAGTTCGAGGCGGGATCTGATACAGCGTGGTCTGAAGAATCGACTGGCCGCCGAAAATGTCGGCAGCCCGACGTTCCGGCACGAATTGTTCCCCGATCACGATGTCGTCGCTGCATGTTCCGCGCATACCCACCGCATCCCAGGTGGGTATGATCTCGGCTCCGTCGGCGGGCACCACGACCAGGCGCATCTCAGGGATCCCGCTCGGCTTCATTCGTGGTTGGCCGTCATCCAGCACGATACAGTTGCCAACCGCCCAACGATGTTCGTAGCTACCGCTGGCCAATGGCCACCGCCCTTGCGCGACGTAACCACCGTCGACGGCAACTGCGACCCCCTTCGGCGCCAACGCTCCGCGAGCATAGGCATCGGGCCCCGACCCATAGATCTCGTCGAGTGTCTCGCGCGGAAATCGTGCGAGAACAGGCGCGAAGTCCGCGTTTACCATCACATTCCAGCCCGCCGATCCGTCGGCTTTTGCCACCTCCTCGATGACATGGAAGGCAGTGATCGGATCGGATTCCTCACCCCCATACATCTTCGGTACGAAGATGCGAAATGCTCCAGCCTCGGCGAGGTCCTGAATCAGATCGGCCGGTACGCAGCGGTTGTCCTCGATCTCGCCGGCACGCTCGGCGATTTGTGGCGTCAGCTTGCGAACCGCGTCAAGCACGGGGGAATGGACCGCTGTGAGTTGACCCTTGGCCATGGACACCACCTTCGTTCAGGTCGCAACGGACTTGGTCCAGATCGTAGTCGAAGTTATGCATAATGCATAATCTGGCTATGGCCGTACATCATATGCCTAGTGACTGCGCGATGATCACCTTCATCACTTCACTGGACCCGGCATAAATCCGCGAGACCCTCGCGTCGGCATAGGCGCGCGCGATCGGGTACTCAAGCATGTATCCGTACCCGCCGTGCAACTGCAGGCACCGGTCGATGACTCGGCCCTGCAGTTCGGTGCAGAACAGTTTGACGATCGCTGCGTCGGCACCTGCGAGTTCGCCCTCCTCGTGGGTGAGCAACGCACGGTCCAGAAGCGACTGCCCGGCCTCAATGTCGGTGGCGCACGCGGCGAGCTCGAACTTTGTGTTCTGAAACGATGACACCACGGTGCCGAATGCCTTGCGGCCCTTGGTGTACGCAATGGTATCGCGCAGAGCCTTCATAGCTGCGGCTTGGCTGTTTACCGCAATGGACAGGCGTTCTTGGGCGAGGTTGCGGGTGAGATAGCCAAAGCCCTTGCCCTCCTCGCCGAGTAGGTTTTCGACCGGGACCCGGACATCATCGAAGGTCAGTTCCGCCAGGTCCTGCGCCTTGAGGCCCAGCTTCTCTAGCTTGCGGCCGCGAATAAGCCCGGCACTGTCACCCTCGATGACCAAGAGGCTGAGGCCATTGCGCCCCGCCGAAGGG
>NZ_JBAUSA010000580.1:0-2540 GCF_049581465.1 Caballeronia sp.
ATGCAAGATAGAGCGCTGCATTCGCAACATCCTGCGGAGTCGAAAGCCGTCCGAGCGGAATGGTCGCTAGAAACTTCTGCCGGTTCGCCGGAGTGTCCTCCACGCCCATGAACTCAGACAGCAACCCTGTCTCACCCATCACCGGATTGATGCAGTTGACGCGGATCCGGTCCGGCCCAAGCTCAACCGCTAGCGCCTTGCTCGCGATAATCACCGCCGCCTTGCTGCCGTTGTACCAGACCAGGCCGGGCCGTGGCCTCACACCCGCCGTCGATGCCACGTTGATGAACACGCCGCCGCCAACGGTGCGGAAGTAGGGAACGAATTGCGCCATGCTCCAGTAGATGCTCTTGACGTTGACCGCATAGACGCGATCGAACTCCGCCTCGGTCACATCCATCACAGGCTTGTTGCGGTGGGTCGTGCCGGCATTATTCACCACGATCTGGACGCTGCCGAAATCGTCGATGGCGGCATCGAAGAGCGTTTTCCAGTCTTCGCGTTTAGTCACATCCCCGGTCACGGCGATGGCCTTGCCGCCAGTCAACGCGATCTCGCTTGCGACGCGTTGCGCCGCCGCGCCGTTCAGATCGTTCACGACCACGTTCGCCCCTTCGCGCGCATAGGTCTTCGCAATGCCTTCGCCGAATCCCGAACCGCCCCCTGTCACAATGGCCGTCTTGCCTTGCAGTCTCATATCGTCTCCTTGGGAATCCTAATTAACCATGCTTGATCGCGATGGTCTTGAGAACCGTGAAACCGTACAACGCTTCGAAACCTTTTTCGCGGCCGTACCCCGAGTGCTTCACGCCCCCAAAGGGCAACTCGACACCGCCACCCGCGCCGTAGTTGTTGATGAAAACCTGCCCTGAGCGGACCTTGCGCGCGACGCGCATCTGACGGCCGCCATCGCGGGTCCAAATACCGGCGACCAGGCCAAAGTCCGTGCTGTTTGCGAGCTTGATGGCTTCGGCTTCATCGTCGAAAGGCATGGCCGCGAGCACGGGACCGAACACTTCCTCGCGCGCCAGCCGATGCGCCGGCGGGACATCGCGTAAAAGCGTCGGCACTTGGTAGAAGCCCGCTTGCGGCGCTTCGGCGACCACTTCGCCGTGCGCGGCCATTACGATGCCGTCGTGCTGGGCATCGGAGAGAAAATCCCACACGCGCTGCTGCTGCTTCGCGCTGATGAGCGGACCGCAGTCGAGGTCGAGCTTGCTCGGACCTACTTTCAGCGCGCTGAATGCGGCGGACAGGCGTTCAAGCAGCGGTTCATACGCCGAGCGTTCGATCAGCACACGACTTCCCGCCGAACATGTCTGGCCGGCGTTCTGCACGATCGCCGAGACGAGGGCGGGCAGGGCGGCATCGAAATCGGCATCGGCGAACACGATTTGCGGTGACTTGCCACCGAGTTCCAGCGTGACGGGAACGTGGTTATCGGCAGCCATCTTGACGACGGCCGCTCCCGTCGCGGGCGATCCTGTAAACGAAATGTGATCGATGCCCGCATGCCGCGCGAGCGCCGCGCCGGCTTCGTAGCCATAGCCTGTCACCACATTCAGCGCGCCTTCCGGCAAACCCGCTTCGGCGGCGAGTTCGGCGATACGCAAAACGGACAGGCACGCGTCCTCCGCCGGTTTCACCACGCAGGCATTGCCCGCGGCGAGCGCCGCGCCGACGCTGCGCCCGAAGATTTGCAGCGGGTAATTCCACGGCACGATATGCCCGGTCACGCCGTGCGGTTCGCGGATCGTGAGCACCGTGTAGCCGGTTTGATACGGGAGGGTTTCGCCATGTAGCTTGTCGGCGGCGCCCGCGTAGAACTCGAAATATCGCGCAATGCCGGCGGCATCGGCGTGGGCTTGCTTGAGGGGTTTGCCGGTATCGCGCGCTTCGAGGTGGGCCAGCTCGTCCTGATGGGCGGCGATGATCATCGAGAGCCTGAACAACACGCGTCCGCGATCGGCGGCGCTCGCGTGGCCCCAGGTGCCCTCGTAGGCGCGCCGGGCGGCCTGGACGGCACGGTCGATATCAGCCTCGGTCCCCCGGGCGATCTGCGCGAAGACCTGGCCGTCGGAGGGATCGATGACCGGAATCGTCTCGTTGCTTGCGGGAGAAAACCACTGGTTGCCGATGAAATGCTTTGCGTCTGCCATGTCTGTACTCCTGTCTGCGTGACGGTTCTTGCCGCTCGCTTACAGCCGAGCCGGGCAACGAATACGCCCGTTGCAGCCCCTGTCACCGCGGCGGTTTTTGATCCTTCGGCGGCAACGGGAGGCGCGTCCCGATTGGCTATAATGACTCATTCACACGGTTTCATGGGCAGGCTTGCAATTCGAAAGTCGCCTATGGATTGTGTTGCCAGCAGGGACAAAAGTGCATCGAGGGCGGCGGAGTTGTCGCTGCGATGCCGCAAAAAGGGCCTGGAGGCCTGACAGATACCGGTTCCTTTCGAATTTGAACTTTCACATTGAAGAGAGTGCTCATGAGCTTTAACAACGTACCCGCAGGCAAGGATCTTCCGCAGGATTTCAACG
>NZ_JBAUSA010000581.1:0-3339 GCF_049581465.1 Caballeronia sp.
CGTCCGGCGCCGGTGATGACCGTCAGACGTGCGTGCTTGCTCTCTTTTACGGCGCGCGGATGGCGCACTTGAGGAAAAAAATTTTCGATCGCCGGAAAGAACGGCGGCTTTCCCCACTGTTTCAGGCAACGGAGAAAATGTTTATGCCGCTATTTTATTAAGCGCACGATTAACAGAGACGAGCTCAAGCCGAAGCAACTTCGCGCCGATGCGGAATAGAAGGTTGCGCCCCTTCGCGCGTAACGGCGATCGCCGCTGCGCGCTGGCCAAATGCTATGGCATCGGCTACTGTCTCGCCCCGTGCCAATTCAGCCGCGAATCCACCGATAAACGTGTCACCCGCGGCAGTCGTATCAATGGCTTTCACGGCCGGCGCGCTGAAATGCCGGCCTTCCTCGCCGTCCAGTAACGCGAAAACGCCTTGTGAACCTAATGTCACGATCACGTTGCGCGCCCCGCGCCCACGCAATACGCCGGCGGCGTGCCGTGCGTCGTCGGGTGTCGTTATTTCGACGCCCGAAAGCGTGGCTGCTTCCAGTTCGTTGGGGATCAGGTAGTCGATGAGATCGAACCAGTCGGCGGGCAGCTCGGACGCGGCCGGCGCTGGATTCAACACGGTGATCTTGCCCAGGCGCCTTGCGCTTTCAAGCGCCGCGCGCACCGTGTCGGGTGGGGTTTCGAGCTGGCACACGACAATATCGGCGGCGGCGAGCAAGGCTTCATGTGCGGCGATCGTCGCCGGCGTGACCTCGGCATTACTGCCGGCCACGATCACGATGGCGTTCTGGCTCGCATCGTCGACGATGATCATTGCCACGCCAGTCGGTCTCGACCGGCTTGTGCCCACGCCGCTGCAATCGATGTTTTCGGCTGCGAGCCCTTGTCGTAGTGCCTCGCCGTTGCCGTCCTGACCGATGCAACCGATCATCGACACGTTAGCGCCGAGGCGAGCGGCTGCCACCGCCTGATTGCCGCCCTTGCCTCCGGGAACCTGCTGGAACGTCTGTCCGGCGAGCGTTTCACCCGGTTTCGGCAAGCGCGCCGCACGCACGACCAGGTCCATGTTCAAGCTGCCGACCACGGCCACGCGGCCCGGCTCGCCATGGGTTCCACCAGCCTTCTTGCTATCCGTTTTGCTAACGTTACTGGCGTTCATCGGTACGTCGTCTCCGTTGGCTTGATCGCCGTATTATGCTTTCTCCGTGTGGTTCTGCGTCACACGGCGCGGTTCGTGATGCGCGGGTTGTGGCGCGACCGCGGTCGATTCACGCAAGATCATGCGCGGCGTCACCACGCGACGCCGCGTGGTCGCCGGCACCTTCCCCGCGATCCGGTCGACCAGCGTCTGCGCCGCCAGTTCGCCGAGTTCGCGCACCGATTGACCGACCGTCGACAAGGCCGGATAGGTGTATCGGCTGAGTTCGATGTCATCGAAACCAATGATCGAGCAATCGCGCGGCACGTTGATGCCCCGCTCCGCTGCCGCCCGCAATGCGCCGACGCCCATCATGTCGTTGCACGCGAAAATGCCGGTGGGCTTGAGGGTATCGAAAAGCGTGGAGGCAGCTTCATAGCCACCCGTCGCTGAAAATGAGCTTTGCTGGATGGCGCCCGACTCGATCTCGATACCGCGCTCCGCCATCGCGCGGATAAAGCCGTGTACACGCATCGCGCTGACGGCGGTCGCGATCGGGCCGGTAATGCAGCCCACACGCGAATGGCCCAGTTGCAACAGGTGACGCGTGGCGAGGTAGCCGCCCTTTTCGTGGTCGATCTGCACCAGGTCCGCGGATACCCCTTCGATATTGCGGTCCAGGATCACAATCGGCTCGCGTGCGCCAGCCAGGCTTTGCGCCAGCACGGAATCTTCTCCGGCCGACGCGATCACCAATCCGTCAATGCGCTTTTCCTGCAGCACCCGTAGATAGCTGCGCTGCTTGGCGGGATCGTCGTCGGAATTGCAAAAGAACATGCAGTAACCGTTCTTCGCGCAGCCGTCTTCCACCCCTCGCGCCAGTTCGGCGAAGTAGGGATTTGTTGCGTTCGGCACCAGCAAGCCGATCGTGAGTGTGTTGCGCGCCTTGAGCGAACGCGCGACCGCCGAGGGCACGTAATCCAGTTCCCGGATCGCGCGTTCGACCTTCACCCGCACTTCAGCCGACACCGGCCGTGAGTTGTTCACCACGTGAGACACCGTGGTGAACGACACGCCCGCGATGGCTGCCACGTCTTTGATCGTCGCCATACTTGGTCCTTCTCTAACTTGATGCGTCTTATTACTTCTAGCGATGTTCGGCGCCCGGAGCACGTCGTGACGTGCACTCGTTCAAATCCTGCATCGAGTCCCGGTTGCCTGCTCTTTGTGCCCTTCAAAAATCTGCATGCGGCCTTTTTAGGCCATCTGCCGGCATGTTTCCTAGCGCCGGATTGTGTGGTTTCCGCTCTTTGTTACTCGCTATGTTGTTTGCGCCGCGCTCTTTTGGCCGCGATCGTTTGCTTCAACACATTCCGTGACGCGGCTTATAAGCTGCTTTTGTGTCACGTTACTGCGCCACGGTACGTTGATCTGTCGCGTGACGCTTTTCTCCTCGCCCAACCCCGAAAACCTGTTCGCTTCATGTGCGCCGGCGACGGCTCCGATACGTATCCAGCACCACCGCCACCACGATCACCGCACCCGTAATAATGCGCTTGGTGGGTTCGTTGGCCCCGATTTGCGCCAGTCCAGCCGCCAGCACGGAGATGATCAACACCCCAAAAAACGTACTAATAACCGATCCGCGCCCACCCATCAAACTTGTTCCGCCAATCACCACCGCTGCGATCACCTGCAATTCGAGTCCGGAACCCGCGTTCGGGTCCGCCGCTTCGAGCCGGGAAATCTGGAACAGCGCCGCCAGGCCGGACAACAAACCCATCAATGCGAACACCGTGATCTTGTACGGTTTCGGGTTCACGCCCGCCAGCCGGACCGCTTCCTCGTTCGTTCCGATGCCGACGAGATAACGACCGAAGACCGTTCTGGTCAAAACAAATTGCGCCACAATCATCACAATAACGGCAATAACGAACGATGGCGAAATCCCAAAAGCGATCGGATTGGAAAGGAAGTCGAAAGCATCGCCAATATACGCCGTCCGCGAGTTCGTCATTTGGTACGCGAGCCCGCGCGCCGCTTCCAGCACGCCGAGCGAGACGATAAACGACGGAATCCGCCATGCCACCGTCACCGCGCCCGTCAATGCACCCGTCAACATCGCGGCAGCCATGCCGAGCAACGCGGCGGGCAACGCCGGCCAGTGCCACTGCAACGCCGCCACGCTAACCACCGACCCGCCC
>NZ_JBAUSA010000582.1:0-5318 GCF_049581465.1 Caballeronia sp.
TCTTAATAGTGGGGTATTTGGTGAAATTCATCGAACACAATCGCCCCTGTGAGGCGGCTGAAGGTGTCGAAAACACGCCACGATCACCGCTCGTGCAGGCCAGAAATTCAAGTTCATGCCGGTCCACGAAACGATCGGCCCGATCGCTGAGTTGTGGGCTTTCGCTGCGCCTAATGCGCGTGATCGAACGTACGTTTCCGGGGGGCTCACGATTCGGACTTGTTCGTTCGATGGCTGCGGCGCACGATCAATGAAATCAAAGACTTGTCGTTCGTGCGTGATGACGCCCTGGGTGCCCTTTCGCGGGAAAGCGCATCCTTTCCCGTAAGGCTTTGCGGGCAGATGGCGTACATTTCCGTTCGAATCCTGAGGATACCCCGATTTGCTGTTGATTGGATGCGGGACGGTCATCGCAACGCGCATCGTCCGCGGCATTCTTCGTCATATTTTCCCGTTTCAGAATGTTGCCTCTTTTGAATTCTCAGTGGGTGGTTTAGCGGGTCAAGGGCTGGCGTGAGCCCGGCGAAGTGAAGCTGAATCGATAAGCATTGTCCTGTCCGGCATTGACCTAATGCATATGATCAGGAAGAGGCAGATGAATACCGGGAATGGAACTCATCCGTCTGCCGCCGAGCAGTTTTATTCGACGGTTATGTTAGCAATGCTTATTATATATGGACTGCTTATCAAGATAGGCCTTATCACGACACAACCCACGGGCGCGAGGGCCGCTACTACGAGAACGCGCAGCACTTACGCGAAGCGCGCGCTTAGACCTTCACGGTTTGGGAAAGGGTTTCGTGCGCCCGCATGGCGGCTAAGGCGATCGATTGTCAATCGCACTCGGTGGTCTCGACGTGCTCGTCAACAATGCGGGTATAGCCGGGCGGACCGCAAGTGTCGCGGAACTGGATTCCGACGCGTGGGAAGCCGTGCTTCGCGTGAACCTTACTGGAACGTTTACCGTGACGCAGCAGGCGATTCCGCTACTCAAAAAATCGAACTCCGGCCTCATTCTCGTCATGTCGTCGCTTGCCGGGCGCTTCGGTTATCCGAATCGAAGTCCTTACGCGACCACGAAATGGGGCCTCATTGGCTTCACGAAGACATTGTCGCGCGAACTCGGTGAGTTCGGCATCCGGGTCAATGCGATCTTGCCGGGCGCCGTCGAAGGTCCACGCATTCAACAGGTGCTGAGCGGACGCGCCACAGCCAGCGACCGATCGGTCGAGCAGGAAAAAGCGGTAGCGCTTGCCAACCAGTCCATCAAGCGCTTCGTTGATCCAGCCGACATCGCGGCGCTCGTGGTGTTTCTTGCATCTGATGCAGGGCGCTCCATTTCCGGTCAAATGATCCCGGTCGACGGGGACTCGCAAAGCGCTTCGTGATCTCAGGGTAAACGGCAGAGTTGCCATAATTTCTTGGATATAGTTGGTGTACGGAGTATATTCGCTATCAAGGTAGTCAAGACCAAACGGAGGAAGACATCATGCAATTTCATCTCAACGGTTTTCGCACCGACGATCCGATGATCGAACCGGCCGCCGATGGCGCGCCTCGGGTCGACATGCCCGATGCGGTCGATGTGCTCATCGTCGGAAGCGGGCCGGCAGGACTGGTGCTCGCGGCACAGTTATCGCAGTTTCCGTCGATTACGACGCGCATCGTCGAACGCCGCTCGGGGCCGCTGCTCATGGGACAGGCGGACGGCGTTGCCTGCCGGACGGTCGAGATGTTCAATGCTTTCGGACTCAGCGATCGTCTGCTGAGAGAAGCGTATTGGGTCAATGAGACTGTGTTCTGGAGGCCGGATCCCGATGACCGTGACACGATAACGCGTACCGGACGTGTTCAGGATACCGAATCAGGCCTGTCCGAGTTTCCACATGTCATCGTGAATCAGGCGCGCCTGCAGGAGTATCTGCTCGATTTGATGCGCCGGTCCGCGCAACGACTCGAACCGGATTACGATCTCGAGGTCGTCGACGTGAAGCGCGATGACACCGACGACTATCCGGTGCACGTCACGTTGCGTCGAACGGATGAAGCGCGGCTTGGTGAAGAGGTCACCGTGCGCGCGCGTTATGCCGTGGGTTGCGACGGCGCCCGAAGCCGCGTGCGTGCGGCCATCGGAGAGACGCTGGCCGGGGACGCCGCCAACCACGCGTGGGGCGTCATGGATGCGCTCGCCGTTACCGATTTCCCGGACATCCGCCTCAAGGCGGCGATCCAGTCGGCAAGCAAAGGCAATCTGCTCATCATTCCGCGAGAAGGCGGCTATCTTGTGCGCTTCTACGTCGACCTCGGCGAAGTCACGCCGGAGAATCGTGACACCATCAAGCAAACTACGGTCGAACGCATCATCCAGACCGCGCAACGCATTCTTCATCCTTATTCGCTCGACGTAAAAGAGGTCGCGTGGTTCTCGGTGTATGAAGTCGGACAACGCTTGACCGAGCGTTTTGACGATGCCATCGCGGCCGATGGAGCCACGCGCGAGCCACGCGTGTTCATCGCGGGCGATGCCTGTCATACGCACAGCGCGAAAGCGGGTCAAGGCATGAACGTGTCGATGCAGGACTGCTTCAATCTCGGCTGGAAGCTTGGAGCAGTGCTGCAAGGACGCAGCGACGCAAGCCTGTTGCGCACGTATTCGGATGAACGGCAGCCTGTCGCGCAAGAACTCATCGCTTTCGACAAGGAATGGTCCGCGATGATGGCCGCCCCGCCGAAGGACCGCAATCATCCCGAGGCGGGCGGTGTCGATCCTGAGGAACTTCAGGCGTATTTCGTGCACGCGGGTCGATATACGGCGGGCGTGGCGACGCGTTATCGGCCGGGTGCGCTGACGGGCGAAGCGACGCACCAGTCGCTCGCGAGCGGCTTCACGATCGGCACGCGCTTTCATTCGTCGCCCGTCGTTCGCATAGCCGATGCAAGGCCCATGCACCTCGGTCACGTGGCACGCGCTGACGGCCGGTGGCGCCTGTACGCTTTCTCGGATGCGAGCCGAAACGCACTCGAAGCGCTCTGCGAGCATCTCGCGACGTCTCCAGAATCCGTCTTTCGTCGCGCCACACCAAGCGATGCCGATGTGGATAGCGTTTTCGATCTGCGCGCCGTGTTGCAAGAGCCTCATCGAGAAGTCCTGCTCGAAGATCTGCATGCGTCGTTGTTGCCGCGCAAAGGCCGATACGGCCTGATCGACTACGAGAAGGCATTTACGAGTGACGCATCGACTGATATCTTCGATGAGCGTGGCATCGACCGCGAGCGGGGGGCGCTCGTCGTAGTCCGTCCTGACCAATACGTAGCGCATGTGCTTCCGCTCGACGCTTTTGCCGAATTGAATGCATTCTTGCGGCCCATTTTTCGAACCGATCCCATTTTGCAGAACCGCTAGAAAGTGCCAGCCAAAATCGATAGCCCTGACGCGCTTTCCAAATTCACCGGCAGCCTCGTCCGCCGTGCTCAACAGCGGCACTTGGCTGTATGGCAGAGCGAGGTCTCCGCCGAGATCACGAGCGTCCAGTACGCGGCGCTCGAGATCCTGCGGAGGACGCCGGGAGTCAACCAGCGCCAGCTCGGCGATGAGCTCGACGTGGACCGATCGACGATTGCCGATCTCGTCGCACGCATGGTCCGCAATGAATTGATCGAGCGCTCCGACGATCCCGTTGATAAGCGTAGCTACGTGCTGTTTCTCACGTTGGCTGGCAAGGAGCAGCTTTCGACGCTGCGCCCGCGCGTCGAGGAAGTGGAGCGCATTCTGACTGCGAAGCTGACGCCGGTCGAAGTTCGAGAGTTGCGACGCATGCTGTTGGCGTTGTTGCCGTTTGACGAATAGGGCATTCTCGAATCACGGAACTGTTTCGATGCCCAAGCAATGACCCTCGAACGCACGGCGATCTGAAACTTCGCGAGAACTATTGTGCTTGGACGACGGTGCCCAGCAATCTAATGGACGACCAGCCGCCGGAGCCAGTGGTGACTCTCCTCGAGTCCATTTGGCAGAGGTCGTTGATGGTTACCGGTTCCTGTTGATTCGCGGTTGACCGAATTGGCCGATGGCCGGCCAGCAAGACCAGCCGTCGGATGACCGCTGTACTTCAAAACGCGACGATAGGGCCATGATCGGACGACCGACCGCAACGGGTCGATCAGCGTCATTCGAATCGGTAGGTCGCCATCTCCTCGGCTACCGCGCGAGGCTACATTCAATCTGAAGCCGAACCAAGTCAGCCGAGCACACCCCGTCCGAATGACCCGAATTCTCGCCTCACACGGCATGCGCACATGCTTAACCCGGTTTGCCGTTCTCATGGAAAGTCCATCGTTAAGTAGGCCTTTCGAGTTGGTCCCAGACCTCGGTGGTGGCGCCCGAACTGAAACGATAGCGATAAATGCTTTCGTGGCGCTCGCCCCCGATGAGGCGGGCGCGGGTCCCCCCAAACCCCGATGTTATCGGGCCGTTACACCGACACCTGTTGGATCAGGTGATAGCCGGGATGTTCTGCCAGGTCGACCACACAGCGCCGTCATTGCCGGTCGTGAAAAGGTCGAGGTGCGTGTCGTTCGATCGCCACAGGGCGGTCACAGTCACGCCGCGCTGCATCTTGACTTCGTTGTGCACGAGGAACCAGGGCTCCCAGCCCGTCGTTGCCTCCCACGAGGTTGACCACACGGCGCCGTCATTGCCGGTCGCGAAGAGGTCGAGGTGGGTGTCGTTCGATCGCCACAGGGCGGTCACAGTGGCGCCGGGCTGCATCTTGACTTCGTTGTGCACCAGGAACCAGGGCTGCCAGATCGGCAGCACCAGGAACGTCTGGACGATTTCGGCGCTTGCCGCAGAGCCCAACTCGCCGTACGTCACGTTGGATGACCCCTCGCTGTTGGCGCCTGAGGTGCACGGCGGAAAAGTGTTCAGGACAGTCAGCTGTTGACTGGAAAATAGGAAAGGCGAAATGTCGGCTTGCCGCAGGGGCACGTTGTGCACCGTGTGCAGCTTATGCGTCTAATCAACACGTTGCTAAAGCCCTTCGCCTTGGCCACCGAACCGAGAAATCGAACGGCCCTATCAGCCTTGATTTTCAACCGCACCCTTACCTGAAAGGTGCGGCCCATCGTTCGGTCTCTTGTGTCGTCGGTCACCGTCACTTGTTCGTACATGCTATTCCGCCTTTGGCTCAGCATCCGATCTGATTTTTGGCGCTCGCCTTATCGAAAACAACTATATCCTCTGATCGAATCGTTTAATCATCCGTGTGATTCTCAATTCCGACCGACGCAAAAATTCTTCTCCGATTGAAGGCCGCTAT
>NZ_JBAUSA010000583.1:0-2365 GCF_049581465.1 Caballeronia sp.
AGCCGTGTTCGGTCAGACGAAAGCCGCTGCGCCCCCGCTCGCAAAGCTTGAGCCCCAATCGCGTTTCGAGTGTCGTCATTTGTTCGCTGATGGTCGACTGGCTGACGTTCAGGGTTGCCTGGGCGGCGGAAAAGCCGCCACACCGCACCACCGTCATGAAAACCCTCAGTAGCTTGAGGTCCACGTCCTGCAGCTGGATCACAGTCGTCGCTCCGTTTGCACCCCGTTTTCACCGCTTGCTTCCCTTGCACCGCTTGCTTCGATCTTTCCGATATGAACATCTGATCGACGTGATTTTTACCCACGGCTGTGTCGTCCATAGTCTCTCCAAAGGCCGCGGTGCCACAAGCCACGTTTACATCGATAGTCCCGATGATTCGCGAGTCTGTTGGGCCTTCCGGCGATCTCGTTACGAGGTCACCCACGCGTTGCAGGAACAGGCGCATCCACGCGCACGAAACTGGCCCACCAGAGGCCGTGTAGCAGTTAATCCGAAACACAGGAGACATTGATGGATAAGGTCGTACAAAATTACCTTGAGAAGTTCGGTATTCGCGAAGAGACGCAACGCTTTCTCACCAGGCCACAGAAGATGTTTATTGGGGGTGCCTGGGTGCCGCAAGGCGACCGGGAGTCCTGCGCGGTGCTTGAACCGTCCACCGCGGGCGTGGTAACGCAGATTCCCCTGGGTACGACCGCCGATCTGGATCGCGCGGTTGAAGCTGCCCGCAGACAATTCGACGGGGGACCGTGGCGAAGGCTCAAGCCCCTTGAGCGCGAACGGCTGCTCCATCGCCTCGCCGATCTGATCGAAGCGAACGCAACGGAGTTGGCTGAGATCGAATCGATCGACGTAGGCAAGTCTGTCGCCAATGCACGCGACGTCGACGTTCAAGGCACCATCGACACCTTCCGTTATTTTGCCGGTTGGGCGTCAAAGCTTCACGGCCGCACGGTAGAGCCGTCACTGCCGGGCGACTACGTTGCATACACGCGCAAGGAACCGATTGGCGTCGTGGGCGTCATCGTGCCCTGGAACTTCCCTCTGCAAACGATGGCGTGGAAGGTGGCGGCTGCGCTCGCGGCGGGTTGCACCACCGTCATCAAACCGGCCGAACTCACGTCGCTGTCCACGCTGCGCTTCGCGGAGCTAGTGCACGAGGCCGGGATCCCGGACGGCGTCGTCAACGTCATCACCGGGCGGGGACGCGACATTGGGGCGGCTATGGCCGCGCATCCAGGGATCGACAAGATCACGTTCACCGGTTCCACCGAAGTGGGCCGTACTGTCGGGCACACGGCCGTGGGGGGCATCAAGCGCATCACGCTCGAGCTGGGTGGGAAATCGCCGGTGCTGGTCCTTGCGGACGCTGACATAGACGCGGCGGCTCAAGCCGTAGCCAATGGCATCTTCTTCAATTCCGGACAAGTGTGCGATGCAGGGGCAAGGGTTTATATCCAGCGAGGCATTCACGACAAGTTCATTGATGCGCTGATCAAACACACGCTCACAATGAAGATCGCACCCGGCCTCGATCGGGATTGCTTCATCAGCCCGCTGGTTTCCGCGCTGCAGAAGGATCGTGTGGAATCCTATATTGAAGCCGGACGGCGCGAAGGCGCTGAAGTTGTGCACGGTGGCCATGTACTGGACCGGCCAGGCTACTTCGTCGAGCCGACCATCTTTGCGCATTGCCGCAGTGAAATGAAGATAGTCCGCGAAGAGATCTTCGGCCCGGTGCTGGTGACCGCGCCGTTTGACGATATAAACGATGCATTGTCGCTAGCGAATGACTCGCCATACGGTCTTGCCGCCGCGATTTACTCCAACGACCTGAACCGCGTGCATAGGCTGATTCCAGAATTGCGCGCCGGCACGGTCTACGTTAATGCGCACAGCACGATCGACCCGTCGATGCCATTCGGTGGATTCAAGGAATCCGGCTTCGGCAAAGATCTGGGCCCCGAACAACTCGATCATCTGATGGAAAGCAAGGCCGTCTGGATCACGCTGCACTGAGCCGCCAATCCGGTGACGGCGTCCGGATCGAACGTAAGCCAGGCGCTGCGTGGCGAGCGGGTGTCGTGACTGGCATGCATGACCTGTCTATCCTCATTCCATCAACCTCTCATTCGAGTCAGGGGTACATGATGCAAGTAGCAGACGAAACAGTGAAAGGCACCGTAGCGGGGGTTGAGCACGGTTCCATTGAAGGCCATTCTATTGATTTTATTCCGGATAACGAACGAACTGACAGACTGTCGAGGCAAGGACCCTTCTGGTTCCTGGGTAATTTCACTTTCTTTACCATGACCATTGGCTTTGTCGGTCCCAGCATTGGCCTGAGCGCGCTGTGGACCACGA
>NZ_JBAUSA010000584.1:0-2260 GCF_049581465.1 Caballeronia sp.
GAGCACCACTGGGTCTAACTGTGCAACAGATTGCCGAGCTAGGGGTGAGACGCGTTAGCGTGGGCGGCGCACTTGCGCGTGCAGCGTGGAACGGCTTCATGCGAGCAGCTCACGCACTGGCGGAGCGAGGTGATTTCGAAGAGTTCGCGAATCTTGTTGCGACTCCACAGCTCAACGCGTTCTTCCGCATTTCAAACGAAGAACCCCTCCTCAAGCAGCCAGCGCGTATTGTCGGCAAAGTTGACTACCGTCGGGGAGAGGGATCCCTGCTTGAGATCCCGCGTGGTGCTGTCGAGGTGGAAACAACTGCGGCAGACGCGGTCATCACTTGGCCAGAAGGAAAGTTTCATGGCGTGGCGGCCATGCCCGTCGCAAATTTTTGTCAGTATGTTGCAGATGGCGCGATTACGGTAGCGGTCAAGCCGGCCCTGCCGATCTAGCGTGAATCGCATCAGGCGTGTCCTGGTGCGGAAACGCTCCTCGAGAAAGTTACATGCACCGGCTTTCATTGCGCTGAGCGGTTTCGAAACTTAGGGTCGGGAAGATGAGGACGATCGCTCGAAGCTGGAAAGTCGGGCTCGCCGCGCGCGCATTCATCGCTAGCAGAGAACGGCCGTCAGCGGCCTGTTGATCGCTCGGGCGAAGCGTACCACAAGCGCTGAACTACTGCACGGGCCGACCAGCACGTGGTACCCCGTCACGGGCCGTTAGCTCGCCGTCCAACCTCATCAAAACGCTTCCATTTGTATATCACGACGGAAAGTGCCCACCCGCCAATGAAAACACCAATCGTTCCATATCCAATCAGCGAAAAATGGTCATTGAGAGTACCAATCCACGCCCAGACTCTTCCCTGGAGCTTTAACGAATCCCCGAGCAACCCCAATCCTTCAACGACACCAACGAACAAAGCTATGACGACAGATATCATGGTTACGGTCATGTTGTAGTACAGCTTCCGGACTGGCTTGACGAACGCCCAGCCATAAGCTCCAAGCATGAGGACGCTATCTGTTGTGTCAATGAGCGTCATGCCCGCTGTGAACAACAAAGGGAATATGAGAATCGCCCAGGGCGATAGATTTTGGGTCACTCCCGTAGCGGAAATGCCAAGAAGCCCCACCTCAGTTGCGGTGTCGAAACCAAGACCAAAAAGTAGCCCGACAAAGTACATGTGCCAACTCGCGCTGACGACATTGAACAGGGGGCGAAAGATACGCGTCAGGAAGCCGCGCTTAGCAAGCAGGGAACGAAAATCTTCATCAAAATAAGGTTCTCCTCTCCTCACTTTGCTAAACAGGCAAATCACCGAGCGCAAGACCGCGAGATTCATCCCCGCAAGCGACAGCAAGAAAATAGTCGACACCAAAGCGCCTACTACCTCACCAATCGTCTTGAAGTCGGCGATCCATGCTTGCGTCGCTCCTGCGGTTATAGCAATGGCTATTGATGCTGCTACGACAACGGTTGAGTGACCCAGTGAAAACATCAAACCGACCGTCGTAGGGCGGCTGTCGGCGTGCATTAATTTTCGGGTCACGTTGTCGATGGCCGCTATGTGATCCGCATCTACTGCATGACGCAGTCCAAACGTATAAGCGAGGAGACTCGTTCCGATCAAAAGCGAGTGCTGGTGAAACGTCACTAACGCAACCGCCCACGCACCCAGGTTGAAGGCGAGTAAGAATAGGTAGAGCACGAGAATTTTGCGGCGAAAATTACCACTACTCCTGTCGTACACCATACTCTCGGCACTTTCCACTGGATCTCCGCTTGCGTTTTTCTGTCGCCATTGCCGCCCGTCACGTCAGATAGAACGGACGCATTTATCGTTGATGCTTGCGGGATGATACTGAATTGGAAGAGGCCGGCATGTGTCACTGGGTATGCGTCGGCTATACGGAAGCATGCATGCGCGAAGCGCATTGTCTTCAGGTCATCGGTAAAAGATCTTGTGGTCAGTTGGCAAGGTGCAACCCCTGCGTCAGCACAAAACCCCGGTCCAGATTTACCAACTGCAGGCTGTCGATTTCTCCATGCAGGACGGATATGCGCGTCGTTATATCCGTAGGCTCGTCATCGCTCGGATCAGTGTGACTAATCGATTCAGTCAGGTACGGCGGCACAAGGCGGCAGGTCAGCATGATCGCCAGGTTCCCATCGATGGATTTAGCGTCGCTCGATCTGAACGTCCCATGGACGGTAGTCTTGTGCCCTGACCCAACGGGATCCAACGCAATCATGTCGATGTGTTCAATGT
>NZ_JBAUSA010000585.1:0-2978 GCF_049581465.1 Caballeronia sp.
AAGGCATGGATGGGCGCCACTCATTTCCTGACACGGACCATCGGGCGGGTGAGCACGGAGATGAGCTTGCACGTGCTGGCGTACAACATGAAGCGAGTGATCAAGCTACTCGGTCCAAAAGCGGTTATGAAGGCGATGCGGGCGTAACGCCCGTACGGGGTTGTTGAGCCTTTGCGATATGGTCGGCTGTGATTCGACGTTCGGGTTGTCGCAATCGAAAAGCCGCGCCCCGGTCCGAGACAGGTTTCGTCAATTCCCAGTGGCTACGCGTTTTGACACGCTCTGGGCCGACCGCGGCCTGTCACCACCCGCGCAACACTGAACCCCACGTACCAAGAATCACCGTTTTACAGATCCTGTGTACAGGCTCGCCTATGAGCGCCGAGTTAGCATGGCGGGCGATCGCTGTGACCACAGTAGCGCATCGTATCCCGACAGATTTCCGCTCAACGCCCGAGTCACCAGGCTACAGCCGGAAATTGCATTGGTAATCAGAACGGTCCCAATCAGTTCAGCCGTTCCGCGAATGCGTAACCGTTCTTGCCGTTCCGCTTTACCTCGTACATCGTTTCGTCGGCCACCGCGACGAGGCGACGGTAATCCTGCACGGGATCGGGAAAGCTCGCAATCCCAATGCTGGCACGGACAAATCCAATGCCCATCTGCTCGTCTGTCTGGGTCACACTGGCGATCAGCCGCTGCGCAATTGCTTCTAGTTCGGCGTTCGTAGCAAATTCGCGGACCAACACGACGAACTCGTCGCCTCCGATGCGGGCGACGACGTCAACAAGACGTACTGATTGACGAAATCGTCTGGAAACAGCGATCAAAAACTCATCACCGATACGATGACCGAGCGAGTCGTTGACTTGTTTGAATCCGTCCAGATCGATATAAAAGACGGCGAATTTACGAAGCATCGGATCCGCGGACGACGCTGCTGCCGCTTCCGCAAGCGTGGCAAACAATTTACGCCTGTTTGGCAGACCGGTCATCGCGTCGTGCAGCGCCGCATGCTCGAATTTGTGCGACTCGCCTGCAAGTTGGCGAGCGCGCTTCGCATACATCCCTAGAGCAGTAATCAGCACGCCGAACACTAACACCGACAAAACGATCAACGTGTTCGCGACGCGGGAAATATGCGTGCGCGCATCGGCGCTGGCACGATCGCGCTGCGCACGCCAGTACCCCGACACCGCGTCGAGCAACGCGTCCGTATTGTGGAGATTTGCGTCCGGCAACAGCGCGGATTGCGGGATCCGCGGTGGCGCCAACGGGCTCGCGTTCACCAGAGCGGCGAGCGACGCGAGGCGGGCAGCGAATTCGATACGCGCGCGTCGATAGCCCTCTGATTGTTCCGATTGGGTGTCGCGGTTATCGGCCCGTTGTTGCCAGACGCCGACCAGCTTGCGAGCACTTTCGGCTCGTTCAACCCCTTCAAGAACGAGCCCCATATATTCCTGCTTCAGTTGATCCGAGAAGATCGTCTTGATTTGCACTCCAAGGAACAGAAGACCAATCAGCAGACAAAGAAAGGATGCGCCGGCGATCGTAGCCGGACCTGGCCTGAAGCGCATCTCGAGGGCGCGTCTGCCGCCAGCACGCCGCCCCTCACGAGTGAGAGTAGAGGTTTCGCTGATTTTCGTTGCCATGCTGCCGGTAGCTTGCGCGATGAAAAAACGAACCGATGCGGGCGAACAGGCCGCCATTTGGCTTGACGCGCGGTGCCGGACGGCGTCGATCTTGCGTGACAGGACAGCTCGCGCGACAAAGGCGCGCCGTCGCCAGCTTCGGCGCGGCGGAATCAGGAGGACGAACCGCGCGGCGATCGATCCCCGGGGAAGATACGGGCGCGTTGACGTCGACTCTGGCAACGCTCGCTCCGCTAGGAGGCGACGAGGATAGTGCTACCTGACCGGTCGAAGACGTTTGTTCCGTGGCCGATGTCGATTCAGTGATCGAGAGCGTTTGACGCGCGCTTGCAATTGCTTCTGCGTAGGCATGCTGGTCCTGATTGAACCAAACGCCATACGCAACTGTACCCACGACTCCGACGGTCAGCGCACTTGCCGACGCAACCCAAAGCGCAAGGCGTCCGAACCGCGCAGGTGGTGCGGCAGGCACCGGATCAACGTCAAGATTGAGGTCTATATTGGGGCCATCTGTATCCGATGGCAACTCGGTATGTTTGGACATTGCAACATTCTCCGATCCTTTCGTCTGACATTTAGACGGACCTTGTTCGCATGATTGCGCAACAATTTGGTGTGAAGCCGTCGAAAGAATGTACCCCATCGAGCGGCAACAATTTGCGATGCAGTAGTTGATCTGCCAGTGCTCGCAACGCAGTCGCTCTAAGAATTCTTAAATTCGATTTGTGCACCGGTGAAAAATATCACGCCTCAATGATCCGGTTCGACACGCCCTCATCGACCAGAGAAGCCTGTAAAGCAGATGCGTGCATAAACAAGTGGTAATTCTCAATTTTCCGCGGGGCTTGGCCCTTCGCACATTTCGCGAAGGGCACATGTCGACCCGTTTCCGCCGTTCGACCCTGCGTCGCTTCAAGGGCCGCTTTCGAAGTACAACGGCCTTTCGCGCTGTCGTGGCGGTCGGCGACTGCTGGCCGGCGGACTGCCGTAGTCGCCGACATACATTCTCCGAAAATAGAAAAACCGCCTGATGGTGGTTCTTCCATTCGAGTTCAGCAGGCTGCATGGCGGCATGCCGGAGGGATTCGGCACTACATCGCCGACAGTAGTTTCTCTGGGGTTTTGTAGATTTGCACCAGGCCTGGTGCGTCCGGGTGGCTGGGAGCCAACGGGTGGGATTCGAGCTGACCCATGCGCATCGCGAAGGCCATGTGGTCTTTACGCGAGAGCTTGTCCAGGTCCCGGTCGCGCAGGAAGAGGACCTTGTACTTCAGCAGTGCCGCGTAGATTTCGTTGAACAGGCCGTCATCGTGCACTGCATCGCCG
>NZ_JBAUSA010000586.1:0-3301 GCF_049581465.1 Caballeronia sp.
TCGTTACCGTCGCACTCAGGCTTTTCGCAAGAATATGGTCGCTGTCCGATAGCGCCCGCTGGAACGCGGCCGCTACGTCCCGTTCATCCGAGTCGGGAACTTGCATGTAGACGAGATGGTTGGAGACAGATTCATTGGATTTCGCCAACTGCGATATCAACGTTGTCTTGCCAATCCGCCGGCGCCCTTCAATGCGACAGAAGAACCAGCGCCCCGCGTTCACGATACGGCTCAGGTCCGACAGGGGTTCGGTCCGCCCGTAAAAGCTCCAGTCTGCCATGGCGATCCTGTAAGATAATTAAAATTATCTTACAGGTTTTGTGCTTGCAAGCCAATGATTTTTATAGGATTTTATCTTCATGGCCGGGGTCGTGCGTCAAGCTGCTTCCGCTTAGACTGCATTTCCTGACGAACGCCCAGCCCGGCGAGGTGCCGTCCTGAGCCTCTCAAAGCCCCTTCTGAAACGGCGCCCCCGAATGCTCGCGCAATTCGTTGAAAACGATCTTCGGCCACGCCTTCTTGGCGACATCGAGTTCGGACACGTGTGACGCCAGATAGGTCGGCGCATTCGATGCGTCCAGCGCAATCCGTGCCGAATACGCATCGGTGAAACGACGCAGTTCGGCCGCGTCGTCGCAGGTGACCCAACGCGACATGCGATAGCGCGCCGGCATGATCCGCACGTCGACCTTGTATTCCGTCGACAACCGGTGCGACACCACTTCGAACTGAAGCTGTCCGACGGCGCCAAGAATCATCGAGCCACCAAGCACCGGACGAAACACCTGGATTGCGCCTTCATCGCCGAGTTGGCGAAGCGCTTCGCCGAGCTGCTTGGCGCGCATCGGATCGACGACTTCCACGGTCTGGAATATCTCCGGCGCGAAGAACGGCAAGCCGACGAACTGGAGCAACTCGCCCTCGGTCAGCGTGTCGCCGAGGCTCAGCGTGCCGTGGTTTGGAATGCCGATGATGTCGCCGGGATACGCGTCGCTCACCGTTTCACGACGTTGCGACAGGAACGTCACCACGTTATTCGCGCGGAACGTCTTGGCCGTGCGCGTCACCTTCAACGCCATGCCACGCTCGAAATGCCCGGAACATACGCGAATAAAGGCCACCCGGTCGCGGTGCGCCAGGTCCATGTTCGCCTGGACTTTGAACACGACGCCGGTGAAACGCGGCTCGTCGGGCAGCACGGGGCGCTGTACGGTCATGCGCATGGACGGCGGCGGCGCGAGATCGACGAGCGCGTCGAGAATTTCCTTTACGCCGAAGTTGTTGATTGCCGAGCCGAACAAAACCGGCGATTGCTCACCGGCCAGAAACAGGTCGCGATCGAAGGCGGGCGATGCGCCGGTAATCAGTTCGACCTCTTCCTTGGCACGCGCCCAGCTTGGACCGAAACGCTTGGCGCCCTCTTCGTCGGTGATCGCGTGCAAGGTTTCCACGTCGCCGCCCGCCTTGTCCTGACCGGCGCGAAACACGCGAACCTGGTCGCGTACGATGTCGTAGACGCCCTGGAATTCCTTGCCCATGCCTATAGGCCAGGTGAACGGAACCGCGGCCACCCCCAGATGCTGCTCGATTTCGTCTAGCAATTCGAGCGGCTGCCGCACTTCGCGGTCGAGCTTATTGATGAAGGTGACGATCGGCGTGCGGCGGCTGCGGCAGACTTCGAGCAGCTTGAGCGTCTGCGCTTCGACGCCGTTCGCGCCATCGATCACCATCACGGCGGCATCGACGGCGGTCAGTACACGGTATGTATCTTCAGAGAAATCCTCGTGGCCCGGCGTATCGAGCAGGTTGATGACGGCGTTGCCGTATTCGAACTGCATCACCGAGCTCGCGACCGAGATGCCGCGTTGCTTTTCGATTTCCATCCAGTCGGAGGTCGCGTAGCGACTGCTCTTGCGCCCCTTGACGGTGCCGGCGATCTGGATCGCGCCCGAAAACAGCAGGAGCTTTTCGGTCAGCGTGGTTTTGCCCGCATCCGGGTGGGAAATGACCGCGAAAGTGCGGCGGCGTTTGAGTTCGGAGATTGACATCGGTGCAGAGATAACTGTGGGTTGCGCGCGTTCGGGTTCAATCGCGCTTGAGCAGCGGCCGCGCGATGACGCCTTGGGCAATATCGGCGCGCAGCGGTGAATAGGATGCCCTGGCCAAAAGCTCAATGGGAACACAAGGCAACACGAGGCAACGCGAAAAGCCGGGTGGGGTGGATGATACACGTGGTCACGGTTCGGTTTTTAAACAACGTCACTTTCCAGGGACCGTGGGGGACGCGTGGGATGTGCTGGATGCGGAGGGGATTGGAGGACGGGCGCCATTGAGGCGAAGCGTGCGCGCCGCTGGTGCTTGAGGGGACCGTTCAAGCGCAGGTTCAATGTTTGGCGGCGCTGATCGTTTCCTGCCAAAAGCCTGCACGCAAAAAAGCCCGGCTAAACCGGGCTTCGAACACCACGCGCAAAGCGTGAAGCTTAGGGCTTTGGTGCCGACGACGGAATCGACTCGGCCGTTGCTGTGTGCTTGTGATGCTTCTTGTGATGCGTCTTGGCCTTGTGCGTGGTGCTAGCAGGTGCTGCGGCGTCGGCCGTTGCACCCGGAGCTGCAGTCGGTGCCGATGCCGATGCTTGTGCAAACACGGCGACGGAGAACAAAGCAGCAAGAGATGCAGCAACGATTTGCTTTTTCATGACGGAAAGACCCTTCGTGGTTAAGTGTGACTGCACGGCGTTCGGTATCGCCGGTACGTGCTTAACGCCTCATCGCGTACTGTGTTGACACGCGCTTAAGTAAAACTTGATCACGATCAAATCATGTCGTCGTGCGAAACGTTGCACGCAGACGGTGCACACACATCGTCGCCGGACACTCAGTAACCGTCATGAAATAGGGCCGACGTTTCAATGAGCCATCGACACTGCGGAGGCCGCGATGCCACAAGAACCCGCGTTACGCCCGAGCCAGATCCACACAGTTGCGCCAAGCAATGCGCACGCGGCCATTACGCCGCTCATCGCAAGAATGCCAAGCACCGGAAACAGCAACGCGACCAGCGAACTCGACGCGGCGCCGCACAGCATCTGGACCGAGGTCAGCAGGCCGCCCGCGACGCCTGCAAGTTCAGGCACCGGATCGAGCGCGCCTTGCGCCGCGCTTGGTGCGGCCAGCCCGAAGCAAAACGTGCTGGCTACGAGCAACGGCATGATGCTCAACAAGCTCACGTGATGCGACACGCCAAGCCCGATCAGACCCAGTGTAGAGAGCAGCGTCACGCCGATCGCGGCGCCAAGAATGT
>NZ_JBAUSA010000587.1:0-4482 GCF_049581465.1 Caballeronia sp.
GCGGCGGCCGGGTCGGCTAACTCGGCTAACTCAGCGGCCGCCGCGCGCGGCTACCCGTTGCCCGTCAATCCCGCACTCGCCGCCGTGCCCCCTCCGCCAGCGTTAGAGCAAGCGCATGCATACGGGCTACCCGAACTGATCGATCTGGCGGAATCGGAGAACCCGCTGACCCGCATCGCCTGGAACGACGCGCGCAATGTGGCGCTCGCGGCCGGCATCGCGAAGAGCGCCTATCTTCCGCAACTGTCGGTCGCGGCGATGGGACAGTACGCCGGCTTTCATGATTCGATCTCACCGGCATTCGGCGATTCGTCAGCCAGCGTGACGGGGCATGGCACGACTTCGGTGGTCGCGCTGCAATGGCTGCTGTTCGATTTTGGCGGACGGGCCGCGCGCGTCGAGGCCGCGTCGCAGGCATCGGTGATGGCGAACATCGGCTTCACCGCGGTCCATCAACAGGTCATTTTCGACGTCAGCGTCGCGTTCTATTCGTACCAGGCCGCGCGCGCCCGCATCGCCACGACGCAACAAGGCCTCAGTAATGCCAACGCAATCCTGGCTGCGGCACAGTCGCGCTACAAGCATGGCATCGGCACCGTGATCGAAGTGGCGCAGGCCAATCAGAATCGCGCGCAGGCCAAGCTCGCGCTAGTCCAGGCGCAGGGCGTCGAAAGCAACAGCTATCTCGCGCTGATCTCGGCGATGGGGATTTCTCCGCTGTCGAAGCCCAGGATCGCGGAGATGCCGGCGCACACCCTGCCGGCGCCGACCAGCGACTCGATCGAGCGGATCGTGTCGTCCGCCATCGCCCGCCGCCCGGACGTGTTGAGCGCCTATGCGGCCGAGCGGGTCAATCTGGCGAAAGTGAAGGCGGCCGAGTCGGACTTCATGCCGAAGGTATTCGTCTCGGCGACGGGAGCGTACAACACCGGCAGTTCGTCGATTTCGGCGGTGCCGGCCATCGGCCAGCAATTGCCGACGGTGAACCTGACCGGTGGCCGATACGGTGGCAGCGTGATAGTCGGCGTGACGATTCCGCTGTACGACGGCGGCTTACGATCCGCGGTGCTCGCGCAGGCGCGCAACGATGCCGACAGCGCGTCGACCCGTCTGACGCGAAACCGTGAAGAAGCGGTTCGGCAAATCGTTGCCGCGCAGAATATGCTGCAGACGAGTTTGGCCGCGCAGGCCGCTGCTAAAGAATTGCTGGCTGCGACCCAAACCACCTATGACGCCGCGTTCGGCGCCTACGCCCAAGGCGTCGGTTCGGTCACTGACGCGCTGCTCGCGCAGAATCAACTGCTGGCGGCGAAGAACGTGGACGCGGATAGTTACAGCAGTGCGTTGTCGGCCGCAGCGGCGCTTGCACTGGCGACGGGATCAGTCGAGTCGATTCCGATGCGTGACAACTGGTGAGGGCGCGCGGCGTGGCGGGTGCCCGTGCCGGCGCTCATGACCTGGACATCGCCCGAGGGATGGTCGAGCCATCTGTCCGGCTTACCCGGGCGAACTGAACGATAGTGGGACGCGCTGGCCCGTGCGATCCGATGCCACGATCTGGTCCATCAGTTCATGCATCCGGATCGCGTCCGCGAAGGTGGGCGCAAGCGACGAACCGGTCCTGACGTCACGCGCATGGGCGCAGTACAAGTTCGCCAACTCCTGAACACTCGCTCCGAGTTCACTTGGCGGCAGCGATTCATATTCCGCCGGAATAGTTATTTCGGTCAGAGGTTGTGCGTCACCCCTCGCGATTTCTATGCGATTGAAGATGTCGCCGAAACTGGTGGTGTTCGAGATTTTCAGATCGCCCTTGCTACCTGTAATGTCGAGTTGCACGCCGAAGTTATTGCGCTTTCCCGCCTCGAGATGGACCGTCAACACGGCGCCATTGGCGAAGGTCGCGGCCAGCACGACCTGGTCAGGGCTCGTGTGCGGCAGTGTTTCTCCGGTTTCCACCAGCGTGACTTCCTTGAACTGGTTGACAGTCAGGGCCGATAAGTTCTGCGGATAGCCCACCATCGTCGAAAACAAGGCATCCAGGAAATGGCCGCCGTAGATCGACAGCAGGCTGGAGAAGTTCTCTTCGGGGATCGTGTAGTAGAGCGAAGCAGGCCGTTCACGCTGGAAGTACTCTACGCTCACGTGCAGGCGCACTGAGCGTACTTCGCCGATCTCGCCCCGGTCCAGCAAATCGCGGACATAACGGTAGCCCGGATTGAGGCGCCGTTGCAGACCGACAATGGTGCGCACGCCCGCCTTGCCGGCCAGCGCAAGCAACTCCCTGGACAATGCGGTGCTTGGCGTCAGCGGCCACTCGCAGTACACGTCTTTACCCGCATCGATGGCGGCGCGGATGCCCTCTTCGTGCTGGAACGCGGGCGTCAACACGAGTACGAGATCGACTTCCGGATGCGACACCAGTTCCTGTAGCGAGGCAACCGCGTATTTGAATCCATGACGCGCGACCAGCGATGCCGCCTTTTCCTGCCTACGGCTGTACACAGCGGTCAGTTCATATTCCGGCAGCAGTTTCAGTGAAGGCAGGTGCCCATATTCCGACCAATGGCCGAGTCCAACGATGCCCACCCTGATTTTGCCGGAGCCTGTTGCCCGCCTGACGATACTGTTCACAAGAACTCTCCACGTTAAGGCTGTGCAGACCCTCTGCGCAGCAAGAGGGAGATAGTAGAGTTCAGGAGATTGGAGATAAACAGGCTGAGATTCCGATCATTTCGGACAGTTGAGTCCTCTCAGCTTTAGATTTGCAAATTCTGGCTGACGTAGTCGATGAAAACACGCAGCTTCGGCGACGCGTATCGGCTAGCCGGCCACAAGATCCAGAAGGTGACGGTCTGGTCGATGAAATCGTCGAGCACGATCTGTAACGCACCGCTCGCCAGTGCATCCCGCACGAGGAAGGTCGGCACGAAGACGAGACCTTTGTTCTGAAGCGCCAGGAAGGCCAGCATTTCGATGGTGTTGCTGACGAAGGTATGCGGCAACTCCGGCTCCGCTTCGGACGCCGCGAGCTGAAACGGCCAGCGCTCCAGCTTGCCGCTGGCGGGAAACCTATGCAGCAGACAGGCGTGTCGGACAAGCTCGGAAGGATGGATGGGTACCCCATGCTCCAGGAGATAGCCAGTTGAAGCGACCAGCACCTGCCCGCAGGACCCAAGGCGCCGCGATACCAGCCTCGAATCGTGCTGCTCGCCGGTGCGTATGACCGCATCGAAGCCCTCTTCGATGATATCCACCATGCGATCGGAGAGATCGACATCGAGTTCGATGTCCGGGTACTGCATCATGAAGCCATCGAGCGCCGGCATGATCAGCGCGGACAGTTGCGGTGTGCTGATCCGCAGCCTGCCGCGCGGACTTCCGGCGGCATCGGACAACTCGGCTTCCGCCGCTTCGACTTCGCCGAGGATGCGTCGGCAACGTTCCAGGAACAACGCCCCTTCGGCCGTAAGCGTGATGCTGCGCGTGCTGCGATGAAAGAGCCGCACGCCCAGCCGTTCCTCGGTGCGCGCAATGCTTTTGCCCACCGCTGAAGACGATACGCCGAGCAGACGTCCCGCCTCGGTAAAGCTGCGGGTTTCAGCCACCTGCACAAACATCGAAATACCGCTGAGGCTGTCCATCATCGCGTCCCTAGGCCGTTTAAAGACATATCTGTCCGATAACGCGGGTACCTTAGCCTTATTTTCTGATGCTCGCAAATGTCAGAAGTAACAGGCGAGCGCGGTGTTGGGCTCGACCCGTTTAGCACCGAACGACCCGATTGCGGACTTTGCTGTCCTATATATTCGGAACCTTAGCCTATTTTTCTTATCCCCGTCCGTCCATACACTTCTCCTCAAGGTCGAAAGGCCGCTGTTGATCAAACGTCACCAGCCACTCAATCTCGAGGAAATCATGTCCAAGCTTCATTCCACAGTCAAAGTTGGTCCTTACGAATTTTCCCATCGCGTCGTGCTGGCGCCGCTCACCCGCATGCGCGCCGAAGAAGGCGCCAAGCCCGGTCCGTTGATGGCCGAGTACTATGCCCAGCGCGCCTCGGAAGGCGGTTTGCTGATCGGTGAGGCCACCATCGCTGCACCCAACGGCAACGGCTACCTCGGTGCGCCGGGCCTCTACGACGACAGCCAGATCGCCGGCTGGAGGCAGGTGACGGATGCCGTACACGCCAAAGGCGGCCGCATCTTCCTGCAGCTGTATCACGCCGGGCGCCAGTCCAACAGCCAGTTGCAGCCGGGCGGCGTTCAGCCGGTAGCCCCCTCCGCCGTGCCGCACGGCGGCGTCGCTTACACGTAAGCAGGCTGGGTCCCGAACACGCCGAGCCGCGCGCTGACGATCCCCGAAATCGCCGAGCTTGTCGAAAGTTTCCGCACGGCTGCGGTTCGCGGCAAGGAGGCCGGCTTCGACGGCGTCGAACTGCACGCCGCCAATGGCTACCTGTTCGATCAGTTCCTTCAGGAC
>NZ_JBAUSA010000588.1:0-5453 GCF_049581465.1 Caballeronia sp.
CGGTCGAGGCCAAACGCCATCCAGAAACCGGCCAGGACGATCACCCCCATCTGCAACCACGGCCCACGCGATACGGTCAGCGCGAGGCCAGCGGAAAATATCGCCGATAACACCAGCCACACGACGACAGGCAGCCGCCGCGATTGAACGAAATACAGCGCTGCGGCCATTGCGAAAGCAATGTAAGTCGCGAGATGGTTCGCCTGCGCCATGTTGCCGAACGGCCGACGCTCGGTCGTGACGTTGTAGGCCACTACAAACGGCGAGAACTTCGTTTCCATATGGAAAAGCTGAACGACCTGGCAAAACACCGCAAACAACCCGCCGACAATCAACGCTGCCGCGCCCCAACGCATCGCTTTTTCAGCCAGACCGGCGCGTACGAAGCCATACCCGGTATTCACCGCAACAAACGACGCGAGGAGATAACCCCCGCCAAGCCAGTTCATCGACGGTTGCGTGACCGGCAGCACCACCGTCTGCCCAACCAGCAGCAAGCCGAAACAAAGCGGCATCAACGCGATCATCGGAAACGCGAACGACACGCGCGGCTGCGCCAGGAACACGAGCAGCGCGACCATGGCACCGAGCGCGAGGTACAGGCCAAACGCACTGAATTCCGCGTAGAAGGTCGGAATCGGATAGGTGTGGTTGACGACCGCGTACGGAATTGTCAGCGCGAGGCAGAGAACAGCAAATGAAAGGTGGCGCGCTATATTTGAAGGCATGAGGGGTCGGGAACGTCGGCAACCGGCGCACTATACAAAAAATTACTGAACCTGTGCGGCACCTGGCATGAAATGCGCCGAAATCTCCAAGAATAGTGGCGATTTCGGCGACACATGCCCGACAAGAACGACTTTCTTGCGGGCTTGCCCACTGAGCCAACTTTCTTTCTTTCAATCCGCTTGTTTCAATCCTCTTCCACCGATCACGTCCTGCATTCTGGCGGCGCAAGGTTTGAAGGCAACGTCGGCGCTTCGGACGGCGATGGTCCCGCACCCGGAGCGGGTAGCGACGAAGCCGTCTTGCTCGCGGCAAAGCACTCCCAGGTGATCGATCCCGCCTGCACCGAACCCTTCGTGAGGACGGTTCGCGCGGTGGGCGTCTCGGCGTTGTCGGGCGCAGACGGCACGAGCACCAGCACGTTCGATCCAGCCGGCGCAACCCGGGTCGAATACGCAATGGTGATTTGCCCGTTGTCGTCGTCTACGTGAATCGATTCGACGTTGCGCGTCCCTGGAGGCGACGCATAGCCGCCACCCAGATCTGATCCGCTCGCGGCGTTTTCCGCCACGGTGAGTCGCGCCGACGACGCCAGCGACAAGCCCTCACCCACGCGACTCCTCGCCAGATAATCCTGATACGCGGGAATCGCGTATGCAGCGACCACGCCAACAATTGCCAGCACGATCATCAATTCGATCAATGTAAAGCCCGACGTAAAGGCTGCTGTAATGGCCGTTTTGCGCCATCGACTCCGGCATGCGTTCCATCTCTCGGACCACCTCGGACTATTGAACCCGCCAACCTGTGTTGCCATCGCTGAACTCCCATAAAGACGAAGCGCCTGGTCGCATGATGCGATCCAGACGCTTTGATCTTATGGGGCGCCAAGCGCCGGCCACAGTCAGCCGGAAGGCTAACGCGTCATGGCGGGGCGTTCGGTTCGAGAAGCCTGCGCGCGCTTACGGACAAGCCAGCCGATTGCCAGCACGAATACCGCGCCCGCTACTTGCGCGGCATATTCGGTGCTTTGCAGGTTCGTCCATGGCCAGCGGTCCATAAACGGATCGTCGATGAGCAATCCGCCCGCAATCCAGCCCAACAATCCCGCGCCGAGCGCGACCACGATCGGGAAACGGTCTAGCAGCTTCAACACCAGCGTGCTGCCCCACACGATCAGCGGAATGCTCACAAGCAAGCCGAAAATCACCAGCGCCAACCGATGCTGCGGGTCGGCGGCTTCCGCCGCACCGGCCACCGCGATGACGTTGTCGAGGCTCATGACGGCATCTGCCACGATGATCGTCTTGACCGCGGTCCAAAGCCGGTCCGATGGCTTGATATTCGGGTCGCCATGATCTGGCGTCATCAGCTTCACGCCGATCCACAGCAACATCAAGCCGCCGACAAACTTGAGGAATGGGATGTCGAGCAGCACGACGGCAAAGGCGATGAGCGCGACGCGCAGGACGATCGCGCCCATCGTGCCGAGCAGTACGCCACGCGTACGCTGCGCCGGAGGCAGATTGCGGCAGGCAAGCGCGATGACCACGGCGTTGTCGCCGCCAAGAAGGATATCGACGACGATGATTTGTAAAACGGCGCCCCAGTGGAGCGTGGCAAAGAATTCGAGCATGAGAGAACCAGTACCGACCAAGCAAACATGAAACAACGCGCGCAAATAAAAAAGCGGGGAAGCCTGAGCTCCCCCGCTTTCAATATCGCATAGAAACGAAAGGATTGTGTAATCTTAACAAATCCCTGCGCGTTCCGTCGATCAGCCGATCCTTAAAGCATTGCCTTCAGAAGACGCGCCATTTCCGACGGGTTCTTCGTGACGGTGATACCGCAAGCTTCCATGATTTCCAGCTTGGCATCGGCTGTGTCCGCGCCGCCCGAAATCAGCGCGCCCGCGTGACCCATGCGCTTGCCGGCCGGAGCCGTTACGCCCGCGATAAAGCCAACCACCGGCTTCTTCATGTTGTCCTTGATCCAGTAAGCCGCGTTCGCTTCGTCCGGGCCACCGATCTCGCCAATCATGATCACGGCGTCCGTGTCAGGATCGTCGTTGAACATCTTCATCACATCGATGTGCTTCAGGCCGTTGATCGGATCGCCGCCGATACCCACTGCCGACGACTGGCCGAGACCGATCGCCGTCAACTGGCCGACTGCTTCGTACGTGAGCGTGCCCGAACGCGACACCACGCCAATACGGCCTTTGCGGTGAATGTGACCCGGCATGATGCCGATCTTCAGTTCGTCAGGCGTGATCGTGCCCGGGCAATTCGGTCCGAGCAGCAGCGTCTTGCGATTTTCGCGACGCATGCGGTCCTTGATCTCGAGCATGTCGCGAACAGGAATGCCTTCGGTAATGCAGATCGCGAGATCCAGATCGGCTTCGACCGCTTCCCAGATCGCAGCAGCAGCGCCTGCCGGCGGCACGTAGATCACAGAAACCGTTGCGCCCGTTTCGGCCTTGGCTTCCGCGACGCTCGCGTAAATAGGAATGCCTTCGAAATCTTCGCCCGCGCGCTTCGGGTTCACGCCCGCGACGTACGCTTCACGGCCGTTCGCATACTCGCGGCAAGCGCGCGTGTGGAACTGGCCGGTCTTGCCAGTAATGCCCTGGGTAATGACCTTGGTGTCTTTGTTAATCAGAATCGACATGTGTGACCTCTGTTCGTCGACGCCGCTCGTGCCTTCCGTGCTCATGGTTTTCAGTGAGCACGAGAGGCAAAACGCGACGCCTTTCGTATCTGGTGGAACGCTCGTAATCGCTTTTCGCTTCGGGCCGATGAGGCCAAAAAACCAAAGCGTTGATTACTTGCCCTCGGCGGCTGCGACGACCTTCTGCGCAGCTTCTTCCATGCTGTCGGCCGCGATGATCGGCAAGCCCGACTCCGCCAGCATCTTCTTGCCGAGATCTTCGTTCGTGCCCTTCATGCGCACGACCAGAGGCACCTTCAGCGATACCGCCTTCGACGCTTCGATCACGCCTTCCGCGATCACATCGCAGCGCATGATGCCGCCGAAGATGTTCACGAGGATTGCCTTGAGGTTCGGATTCTTCAACATGATCTTGAAGGCTTCGGTAACCTTTTCGGTCGTGGCGCCGCCGCCGACGTCGAGGAAGTTGGCCGGCTCGCCGCCGAACAGCTTGATCGTGTCCATCGTGGCCATGGCCAGGCCGGCACCGTTCACCAGGCAGCCGATATTGCCGTCAAGCGAGATGTAGGCCAGATCGAACTTCGATGCTTCCACTTCAGCCGGATCTTCTTCATCGATATCGCGATACGCCACGATGTCCGGATGGCGGAACAACGCGTTCGCGTCGAAGTTGAACTTCGCGTCGAGCGCGATTACCTTGCCGTCGCCCGTGACGATCAGCGGGTTGATTTCGGCCAGCGATGCGTCCGTTTCCCAGAATGCCTTGTACAGGCCTTGCAGGATCGCGCGCGCTTGCGGGATCGAGCCTTCCGGGATGCCAATCTTGCGCGAGAGGTCGTCGGCGTCTTTATCGAGCAGACCCGTCGACGGCTCGACGGCGAACTTGTGCAGCAGTTCCGGCGTCTTTTCCGCGACTTCTTCAATGTCCATACCACCTTCGCTCGACGCCATCACCACAACTTTCTGCGTGATGCGATCGAGCACGAGGCCGATGTACAGTTCCTTCTTGATGTCCGCGCCTTCTTCGATAAGCAGGCGGTTCACCTTCTGACCTTCAGGGCCGGTCTGGTGCGTGACGAGTTGCATGCCGAGGATCTGGTTCGAGTATTCGCGAACCTGTTCCAGCGTCTTTGCAACCTTCACGCCGCCGCCCTTACCACGGCCGCCAGCGTGAATCTGGGCCTTGACGACCCAAACCGGGCCGCCCAGCTCTTCAGCGGCCTTGACCGCGTCATCCACCGAGAAAACGGGCTTGCCGCGCGGAACCGCGACGCCGAACTTCCGCAGGATTTCCTTTCCCTGGTACTCGTGAATCTTCATGCCTGATTCCTTCAGTCTGAGAGTTGGATTGAACTTCGATTTCGTTTGACGTTTTTTCTGGCGCCGATGTTGAGCGGCTTCAGAGTCACATCGATTGTGATGACTGCGGTCTTGTTGCTGTGTCTTGGTTGGCTAAAGCCCCATTCTTGCGGTTGCTGGCGGCAGTGCGTAGCTGTCCTTGCTCGCTCATTTGGCCTGATCGGCCGGCTCCGGCTTTCTGGTGTCAGTTCCTTCAGCCACCGCTCTTGGCGGGTGACCAAACCAGCGCGGATAAAACTCGCGAACGGCGTCGCCGTCAAAACGCAATGCGTTGCAACGTCCAAGCTGGAACGGAGGTTTGTCGATTGCATTGTCAGCAGTTTTGCCAAGCGCACCGCCCGTGTCGGTATTCCACACTTCGCCGGCAAAAGCCTGGATGGCGGCCGTCGGCAATACTGCGCACAGTTCGGTGAGGTGCGTGCAACCGATCGTGCCGGCCAGAACGCGGCCCGACTCGCGACGGAAATTCTGAAGGAGATTGAGGCCGATGAGCGCTCGATATTCAGGGTTCGATGCCGCGCACAGTTCGCCATACGGCGCCCATTCGGAGGCCGCTTCGGCCCCGACGATAGTGAGCGCGCGATCGATCGTGATGCGCAGCCAGAGTTCATGGATGGGCAGGCCTTGGGGCCGGATGCCGGCCGCGAGTTTTACGTCGCGCGGCTTTTCATCGGTTAGACAGGCTTCGATGTCCCACA
>NZ_JBAUSA010000589.1:0-2139 GCF_049581465.1 Caballeronia sp.
GGCAAACGCGTTCATCTGCGTGCCAATGGCGAAGTCGTCAGCGTTTTGGGTACAACCGTGCAGCATCACAACGAGCGGCACAGGCGCACCATCGTATCCGCTTGGTACATATAGCTTGTACTGACGCTGGCCTGCGGCGTTGGCATAGGAGCGTGTGCTGAAATTCCCGGAGTCTTCCACTTCGGCGGTCCTGGGCGCCCAATGCTCGCCATTTTGGCGCGTGAACTTCGCCATGAGCGAAGCTAAATGATCGATGGCGGGCGCGTTGTCCGGACCGCGAGCGAGCTCCGCCGCGACGGAGTCGCGCGGTGTCGAAGAGGGTGCGCCGCCGTTGAGCGCACGCTGAATCGCTTCAGTCGCTTCGAGCGGGCCGCTGGTACGCAGGAGCGTCATCGCATCCTGCATTGAGTTCAAAAAACCTTCATTGAGTTTCATGGTCTTGTCCAGTTTCATTTGTGCGGTGGGCGGCTAACTGACCCTGTCAGCGAGCGCCGCCTTGACTGCGGGCGATGCATGGAAGGCACCCAAGACGACAATCGATTCGATTGTCGCGAGTGCCAGTTCGGGAGTGACGTCGGTCGCAATGCTGGCCAGTCCTAACACCTGAATGTTCAGGCGTTCGTTCGCCGCAAGCGTCGCTTCCAAGTCTCGTTTTGAGAAGTGCTGCAGACCGAGAACCAGCGCGCGCCGCGTCACCGTTTCCTTAACGACCTGCGCGTGGATGGCGAGCTGATTTCGAATCGCATTGCGGATCAAATCCGTACGGTTCGAATAAAAACCCTCCTCCACTAGTAGATCAATCTGACCGAGATCAATCGGACTGAGATTGATCGTGATCTTCTCAGTCTCGCCGCCGCGCGGCCGCGATGCTTCACGTTTGACAATTTCAATCATCAATTTCCTTCCATATGCCATCCAGTGAGATGGTTATAGGCTGGTTTTTGGTCGACGTCAAGTGGTTGCCCACACAAAACATCGCTTTGTGTTGGCCGCAAATGCTTCGATGAAGTGTGCGAGCCGGAGCGTCTTTTGACCGGGCACAGGTGCGCCCGATGCTGGAGGAGAGAGCTGGCGCAGATTTGAGATGCCTCGATAACAAGGGCTTTGATATCGATGCACGCGGACGGCACGGCCCAGCGGACGATGCCTCGTATGCTTAAGCGGCCAATAAGGTCTCTGCTGCCGCCGCCGGCGCAGAGCCGAAGGGGCACAAAACATACGCCCTTAGGGGCTGAGTCTGACCACGGCGAAGAGATCCATAAGTGCTGGCGCACCTAGTTCGGAAGTTCTTTTGTGGATCGCTTCCGCACTGGCGGCAGTCGCCAAAGGTTAATGGGCCTAGAGGCTGATAGGTGGACCAACAAATAAACAGAGCAGCCAGGCTCGCGGCCGGGAGTATTGGACAAGCTGAATCGAACGCACGCAAGACGCGGACCCCGGGCACGCGTTTTGCTCTTTCGGGCAGCATCATCTCTCGATCAAACGCCGTGTCCGATATCTTTGCTCGTCCGCTGGTAATGTCGCCGCATTTCAACGACGCCGTCTTCAGTTGCGGCGCAATGCTTGCCGCTCATCCAGGGACGGTCGTCTACACCGTCTGCTCCGGTTGCCCCGCGGCGGACGTCACTACGGAATGGGACCTGCGCTGCAGCTTCGACAACGCCACCCACGCAACGCAAGCACGTTCGCTGGAAGACGACCGGGCGCTTGACATCCTAACTGCCGTCCCCGAGCGCGGCGATTTTCTCGACGCACAATATGTTCCGTTCGTTCCGCTCGCCCATGCCCCCACCCAGGAGGCCATCGCGCAGGCGCTCGACCACGCACTTCGCCGCCATGGCGCTCGTACGCTCGTGATCCCCTTCGGCTTGGTGCACCCCGACCACGAACTCGTGCGTCGCGCCGCAAAACGCCGTGCTGTCAAAGCGTACGCAAGCCAGCTCAAGGCGTTCGGACCCGATGGTTACGACGACGTCTTTTGTACCGAACGCTGCTGGAAACTAGTGTTTGCTCCCAAGGAAACCTCGCGAGCGCTTAGAGATCAAGATGGAAAAACTCGTAACGCTGCATTTGGCATCCGGAAAAATTGAGAAAGCTATGACGCTATCGAACAAAGCAGAAGGCTCTGACGCTACACCC
>NZ_JBAUSA010000590.1:0-2769 GCF_049581465.1 Caballeronia sp.
GTGCGGCCTCGCGTTGACCTCGTGGATCGCCCCATCCTCGTCGATCACCGGGGCCAGGGTATTCAATCCCTCGCCATGGCTGCCATTGCCCGAATCGGTTGTCTCGTCGTGAGCTGGTTCGTTCTTCTCTGCCATCATGCCCTCCAAATGGTTGGTAAAAGCGCGCTTCACGCTCGATCAGGATGTACCGCTGTTCTTCGGGCGAGGCCTTCTGATACACCTGGTAAAAAGGACTGCCGCTATTGAGATATTTAGCTTCGCGTGCACGAACCTCATGCCATTCGCGCAACGCCTCGAGCATCGCCGCAGGTGTCTCGCGCGGCACACCAGGTGTCTCGTATTTCGCGTTCAGACTGGCCACCAAGGCCTCACGTTTCGCATCGGCGTCCAACTCAACGAACTCACGCGTGAACACATATTCCTTCAGGTTGACGCCCTTCGCGTCCCCTGCCCGTTTCACGTTCTCGTATTCGCGGCTTCTCCCTGCGTTGCGCGTACGTGTCTCGCCGAACTCGGCGAGAAGCGCTTGAAAGCCTTCATAGCGGGTGATACCCCGCGTCATCATGGCCTCGAGAATGGACGCCTTCAGCTCGCGGTTCGCCCCGGCAAACACGTCGCCTTTGTAACGACTGATCATCTCCGACGCGTCGTTGAATTCAACGCGCCGGTTGTCTTTCGGGCTCGCCAGCCCGAACCGGTTGTTGGTGTGTTCCTGGAACGCCTCAAGAAACCGTACCTGCCGATCGACCAGGCCGAACGGATCGAGCCGCTGCCCGGTGAGCAGGTTCACCTTCGGCAGCACGATATGGACGTGAACCTTCCGCTCGATCGGGTCTCCACTTCGTCGATCGGCGTAACTCTTTAGCCGTGGAACGTGAGCTTCGGCATAGAAAGCGTATTCGTCTCGCCGAAAAGCGGACATCGCAAACGCTTCGAAGTCGCGAACAACTTGCTCCAACACGTCACGCGATACTTCGTCCTCTTTAAACGAGAGCGTGATATTCAGATACCGCTCCGAATCCGTCTCGATGGATTGAATAATCTCGTTGGTAAGATCAAGATCGCCCGCAAGAATCACCCGCTCGTCCATTTCGTCGCGACTGAACTCACGATCCTTCTTCTGGCCTTTTTCCAGATACTCTTTAATGCCGTCGTTATAGCCTCGGATGCGAATGAGCATGATTAATCCGCCCTACTCGACTTGGGCCAGCGTGGCCTTCAGATAGCGCGAGATCATTTGCAATTGATCGAGCATCTGTTCGTAGGTCGCCTCAGACAGCTTGCCGCACGCATGTTCGGAATTCGCACGGTGTGCGAGCTGGTTCAGGTTGTTGCTAGTCTTGTTGAACACGTACAGCAGACGCTTCCGGTCGTCGCTCGCTTTCGGACGCGCGATCACCTGCGTGCGATTGGTCAGCACGGCCTGGCGAAAAAACTCGGATTGGGTCAGACCCGACGCGTCAACTTTCTCAAGGTACACGGCGCGATCCGCTTCCGACAGCCGGAACGCGATGGGCTTGCCGAGCCCCACACCGCCGTTACTCTTCGCGCGCGGCATCGACACCCTCTCGCGCTTCACGGGCATTGTCGGCTTGGGTTTCCCGATAAAGCCTGGCCACGTTTGCCTTTGCCAGAGCCTTCTTCGAGATCACCGGCGTAATGCCCAGGTACATCTCCAACGCATCAACCGCATCCGCTCGATGAAAACACGGGCTGGGATCTTCGATTTCGCCGTCCTCGATTGAAATCCACACCTCACCTTCTTCGATGGTCTGCCCAAGATGCGCAATGCTGCGCTCGTCGGTTTCGGCCCGCTCTAACAGCGCGCGGGCCGTGTCGCGATCCGGGACATCAACCTCCATCACGATGACCATCTTGTCGTCATCAAAGGTGGGATTGTCGCTTTGCGCGACCTCCACCAGGATCCGCACCATCTCCGATTCCATCAGCGCTCCGGTAGGGTTCACGAGGCGGCGGTGGCCGCCGGGGTTTCAAAGGGGAGCGCCCCTTTGGCACGGATATTTTGCACGATGCGTAGCAGCGTGTAAACATATCAGACGTGCCTCGCCAAACCCTATGAAATTGATTAGGATGCGGATAGATTCGACAAGGGTGCGTTAAAGACGCATGGAGAATTCAGGTAGGATGTGGTGAGGATGCAGGTACCCCATTTCAGGATGCAGTCGAAATGCACATAGGATGCAACTATGCCCCTTTCAGACTTTGCCGAACGAATCGAACGATTAAGCGCCGCCGCGCGTGCTCAGTCGCAGACCGCACGACTTGCCCCCTATTTCCCAGCGGTTGACCATGCGCTCGCAAACGGCGTATCGCTCCAAGCGATCCTCGACGAGCTTCGCCACGAAGGATTCGATTTCCAGCTCACCGGGCTAAAGTCTGCGCTGTATCGAATTCGCAAAAAAATGGCGGGACTGCCGTCACAGGCTACGCCGAACGTGAAAGACACGAAGCAAGCTCAACCGTCCGAGAACGCCGACACGGCATCACCCCGCCCCACCTCGACGACAGACGAGCCCCCGGGAATCAAAAGCGTTGCGCAGATACAGCAAGAAAATCCGTTTATGCCTCGCCTTCAGGTTACCAAGCTATACGCTCGACAGTACGACCGCCCAGCGATATCCAACGAAACGTTTGAAGAGATGAAACGCAAATTCGCGGCGAAGTCAAAAGCTTGAACACATCGCCCCTTTGATGCGCTTCGGGTCGGCGCACCCCACGTCTGCTGGCGCAGGCGTCCAAGCGCCTGAT
>NZ_JBAUSA010000591.1:0-5487 GCF_049581465.1 Caballeronia sp.
CCCCAAGCCCTTGCTGGCTGCGCACACCAGGGCAGTGCGCCCCTTGATTCCCATATCCATTGCTGCTCCTTCCGAATGATCCGTTGAATCGTTGCGGTCGATAAACGATCGCATCCCGCAATTCTAGAAGAATGAGGGCATGAGCGTTGGCAGCGCAATAGGCCTGATGGCCTGTCGCCCGCAATCTCCCCTTTGGCTCCAGTTAATTTGGGTAAACTGGCGTCATTGCACAAGCTTGGCCTTCGAAAACTGAATCGTCGCGATGTCTCTACTATCACAGAGGCTTGGAATTGCGTCGGATGCAGTGTCCAGACCATACGAACCATACGAAGCACACTTAACGCCGCGGCACCCGCGCGAACACCATGAAACACGACAGCCGCTTCCCCAATCTTTCTATCCTCGACCACCCGCTGATCCAGCACAAGCTGACGCACATGCGGGACAAGGACACGTCTACTCGCACCTTTCGCGAGTTGCTGCGTGAGATCACGCTGCTGATGGGCTATGAAATAACGCGCAACCTGCCGTTGACCACCAAACGGGTGGAGACGCCGCTCGTCAGCGTCGACGCCCCGGTGATCGCCGGCAAGAAACTCGCGATCGTGCCTGTGCTGCGGGCCGGCATCGGCATGTCCGACGGGCTGCTCGACCTGATCCCATCGGCCCGCGTTGGCCATATAGGCGTGTATCGCGCAGAAGATCACCGGCCGGTCGAGTATCTCGTGCGCCTGCCGTCCGACCTGGAAGAGCGCGTGTTCATCCTGTGCGATCCAATGGTGGCAACCGGCTATTCGGCCGTGCACGCGGTCGATGTCATGAAGCGGCGCAACGTACTCGGCGAAAACATCATCTTCGTGGCGCTGGTCGCCGCGCCCGAAGGCGTGAAGGTTTTCTCCGATGCCCATCCGGACGTGAAGTTATATGTCGCTTCGCTCGATTCGCACCTGAACGAGCACGCGTACATCGTGCCGGGACTCGGCGATGCGGGCGACCGGTTGTTTGGTACCAAGAACTAGTCAAGCGCGCGAAGTTGTGGGGCGGCCAGCCGAATTCCGGCCGTTCGCCAGCCGTTTACAGACCTCCTGGTGGTTCGGTGCCAGCCGAGGCATGCCGCCATGATAAAATTTGGGTCCGCGAAAAAGCGACACTACGCGACATTGACACACAAGCGTGCGACCAAGCTCGCGCGCGACGGAGAAACGTATGGCGGGTCATTCAAAATGGGCCAACATCAAGCATAAGAAAGCAGCGACCGATGCCAAGCGCGGCAAGGTCTGGACGCGTCTTATCAAGGAAATCCAGGTTGCTGCCCGCATGGGCGGAGGCGACGCCGACACGAACCCGCGCTTGAGGCTTTCCATCGATAAAGCCTACGACGCGAACATGCCGAAAGACAACATCAATCGCGCGATCCAGCGCGGTGTCGGCGGCGTCGACGGCGCGACCTACGAAGAGATTCGCTACGAAGGCTATGGCATCAACGGCGCGGCGATTATCGTGGATACCATGACTGACAACCGCACCCGGACCGTCGCAGAAGTGCGGCACGCATTTTCGAAGTTCGGCGGCAACATGGGCACGGACGGATCGGTGTCGTTCATGTTCGATCACGTCGGCCAGTTTCTCTATGCACCCGGCACGCAGGAAGACAAGTTGCTGGAAGCGGCGCTGGAAGCCGGCGCGGACGACGTCGTGACCAACGACGACGGTAGTATCGAAGTGGTTTGCCCGGCCAATGACTTCCAGAAGGTAAAAGATGCGCTGGAGGCAGCCGGATTCAAGGCAGAACTCGCGGAAGTCACCATGAAGCCGCAGTCCGAAGTCGAGTTCACCGGCGAAGACGCTGCAAAAATGCAGAAATTGCTGGACGCATTGGAAAACCTGGACGACGTGCAAGTGGTGTACACGAACGCGACGATCGACCAGGAATGATCCGTGAGCGGGCGACGCCCGTTGTACGGGCTTCTGGTGCGAGGCGCGCCAGCTCGGCAGGCGTTGAGAAGCGTCATGAGCACGCTGGCGCGATCGATGCATGCGGCTCTCGCCAGAGAGTGTCTGGCCTTAAGAGGCACATCGACGAACACCCACTGTTCCAACCATTTGGCTGCATAAAATAAGCGGCTGAAAGGACGAAAGCGGAAAGAGCGGTGCCGCAAGAGCAGTGAAGCGGCCGCCGGCGCGAGATCTTTTTCCGCTGATCCGGCTCTCTCGGCGCAGACTTCATGCACCACAGCAACGCGAACACACGCGGTATTGGCGCGGCGTCGGCTTTGCCGCCTTGCCGCCATGAATTTTTTAAGGTCTCGGGGATTTAAATGAAGTTACTCGTCGTCGGTTCCGGCGGTCGTGAACATGCGCTTGCGTGGAAGCTCGCGCAGTCACCGCGCGTGCAGGTGGTCTATGTGGCGCCAGGTAACGGCGGCACGGCGCAGGACGAGCGCCTATCCAACGTCGACATTACCGACCCCGCGGCCCTCGCCGATTTCGCCGAGAACGAGCAGGTCACGCTCACGGTAGTCGGGCCGGAAGGCCCTCTGGCTGCGGGCATCGTCAATTTGTTCCGTTCGCGCGGGCTAAAAATCTTCGGTCCGACGAAGGAAGCAGCACAACTGGAAAGCTCGAAGGATTTCGCCAAGGCGTTCATGCAACGCCACGCTATTCCCACGGCCGAGTACGCAACCTTCACCGACATCGCCGCCGCGCACGCGTATCTCGACCAGAAAGGCGCGCCTATCGTGATCAAGGCGGACGGACTGGCGGCAGGCAAAGGCGTGGTCGTTGCGACCACGCTCGAGGAAGCGCACGCAGCCGTCGACTCCATGCTCGCGGATAACAAGCTCGGCGATGCCGGCGCGCGGGTGGTGATCGAGGAGTTCCTGGATGGCGAGGAAGCGAGCTTTATTGTGATGGTCGACGGCAAGCATGTGCTGGCGCTGGCGTCGAGCCAGGACCACAAGCGCCTGCTCGACGGCGATAAAGGCCCGAACACCGGCGGCATGGGTGCCTACTCCCCCGCCCCGATCGTCACACCGCAACTTCATGCCCGAGTGATGCGCGAAATCATCCTGCCAACGGTGCGCGGCATGGAGATGGAAGGCATCCGCTACACAGGTTTCCTGTACGCCGGACTGATGATCGACGCGCACGGCAACCCGAAAACGCTCGAATTCAATTGCCGCATGGGCGACCCGGAAACGCAGCCGATCATGGCGCGTCTCAAGGGCGATTTCTCGAAGGTGGTCGAACTCGCGATTGCCGGAACGCTCGCCACAGCCGAGATCGAGTGGGACAGGCGAACCGCGCTGGGTGTCGTGCTGGCGGCGCACAATTATCCGGACACACCGCGCAAGGGCGACCGGATCAGCGACATTCCGCCGGAAACGCCGGAAGCCGTGACGTTCCATGCGGGTACCACGTTGGAGAACGGCAAGCTCGTCACCTCGGGCGGCCGGGTTCTCTGTGTCGTCGGTCTGTCGGATTCCGTGCGTGGCGCGCAATCCGTGGTCTACGATACGATCAACCAGATTGAGTTCGACGGCATGCAGTATCGGCGGGACATTGGCCATCGGGCCCTAAGCCGGAAGGCCGGCGATCGCCACGGCTAATGCTGCAGCGCTGCGGTTTTTTCATCGCACTGCCGGACCAACGTGTCCGGCAGTGCGTTTTACAGGTCGAGCACGCGAAAGCAGCACTCGACGCGACACGCCAAGCAACACGATGCCCGATCCGACTTACGACATAAACGCTATCCGTACCTATTTGACCGGTCTGCAAGCGCACATCGCCCAGACGCTCGGCGCATTCGACGGCACCGCGTTCGCGGTCGATTCGTGGCAGCGCGGCCCCGAAGAAAGGCTGCGCGGCGGCGGCACCACGCGAATTCTCGAAGGCGGCGAGTTTTTCGAACGCGGCGGGGTCGGTTTTTCGGACGTAGCCGGTGACGCGCTACCCGCATCGGCGAGCGCTGCACGCCCGCAACTCGCCGGGCGTGGCTTCGAGGCAATGGGCGTGTCGCTGGTCATGCATCCGCGCAATCCGCACTGCCCCACCGTGCACATGAACGTGCGGCTGCTTATCGCGGCCAAAGAAGGCGAACCGCCGCTTTTCTGGTTTGGCGGTGGCATGGACCTGACGCCCTATTACGGCTACGAGGACGACGCACGGCACTTTCACGGCGTTTGCCGCGAAGCGCTCGCGCCGTTCGGTTCGGAGCTATATCCGCGGTTCAAGACGTGGTGCGACGAATATTTTTATCTGAAGCATCGCAACGAAGCGCGTGGAATCGGCGGGATTTTCTTTGACGACTTTTCGGAACCCGGGTTCGACGCGTCGTTTGCGATGATGCGCAGTGTCGGCGACAGCTTTCTGGCGGCTTATCTGCCGATTATCGAGCGTCGTCGGGACACGCCATACGGCGAAGCGGAACGCGATTTCCAGATGTATCGACGGGGCCGTTACGTCGAATTCAATCTCGTCTTCGACCGGGGTACGCTGTTCGGGTTGCAAAGCGGCGGCCGCACGGAATCCATCTTGATGTCGATGCCACCGGCGGTCACGTGGCGATACGACTGGAAACCCGCGCCGGGCACGCCCGAAGCGCGCCTTTACACGGACTTCCTGGTACCGCGAGCGTGGCTTTGAACGTAAAAGAGGACCGCCCCGTGAACCCGAACCATCGATGCGCCCGGCGCGTGGGCTTGCTGGGCGGCACGTTCGACCCGATTCACGACGCTCACCTGGCGCTGGGCCGACGCTTTGCCGAAGTGCTCGAACTGACTGAGCTCATCCTGCTGCCGGCTGGCCAACCGTGGCAGAAGAAGGATGTTTCGGCGCCGCATCATCGGCTCGCGATGACACGCGCAGCCGCAGAATCCCTGGCAGTCGACGGTTTAACCGTCACTGTTGCCACCGACGAGATCGAGCACGCGGGGCCGAGTTACACCGTCGAAACGCTGGCACGGTGGCGCGAGCGGGAAGGCACGGCGGCCTCGTTGTCGCTCCTGATCGGCGCCGATCAACTCGTGCATCTGGACAGTTGGCGCGAATGGCAGCGCCTGTTTGAATTTGCGCACGTTTGCGTTGAAACCCGCGCCGGTTTCGATGTGTCGACGGTGTCTGCCGCCGTCGCCGCCGAAATCGCCGCCCGCAGCGCCCCGGCGCACGTGTTGCGCTCGACGCCGTGCGGCCATTTGCTGATCGACTCGACGCTGGAACTCGATGTTTCGGCTACCGAAATCCGAGAGCATCTGGGAGAACGCCTTCAGGCGCACGCGGCCGGCCGCGCGTACGTCGAGAGTCATGTCCCGTTGGCCGTATGGGACTATATTGTTCAACACGGCCTGTACCATCGGTAAGAAACACTCATTAGCACAGCAACAAATACATCGGTAAAACATGGAAATCACTAAACTTCAGCGCGCGATCATCGACGGTCTCGAAGACGTCAAAGCGCAGGACATCAAGGTATTCAACACCACGCACCTG
>NZ_JBAUSA010000592.1:0-2126 GCF_049581465.1 Caballeronia sp.
GTCTTGCCCGTGCTCCCACTCTGTCCGGCCATAGTCGGTGCCGCGCGAAATAGGACCCGGGTGGCCGCGGCCGCGATCCTCGATCCACAATGCCGATTGGTCGGTCGTCTCCTGGCTAATCGAGGCGAGTGATGCCGGGGCGTGCGACGCGGGGCTGCAATGAGGCCGTGACTTTTTTGCCGCGTTGTGAATTCCCGTCGTTAGACTGTCTCAGCGTCGGTTCAGGCGTCCGGGACTCAATCACGGCCAAGCATACTGACTTGTTCTCAAACGACCGCTCCATGACAACAAAAAGGTCTTCCTATATTGACCCCTTTGCGCAGGATCGCGCTCAAACAGCGGTTTTCGCCGGCGCCGAGCGCAGTCTCTCCATCACAGTGAGATTGTGAGTAATTGCAAACAGCAATGCGATGATACGACAGCGCGGTTGACCGCGTACGGGCATGTGCTGGAGGCCGCGGTTGCGACACTGCGCGTTGACCAACTCCGCCGTCTGGGCCCGCAGCCCATAGATCAATTTCGCCGCCTCGGTCCCCATTCGGCTCCGCCACGCGGCGGTCGCATCGCTGTCCCACTTCTTGCGGGCATGGGGATCTGTTCCGGCCGCTCGTTGCTTCTCCTCGTCTTTGACCGGCGCGTACACGGTACAGCCACGCTCAGTGGCCTGATCGATTGTCTCGGTCGTCGTGAAGCCGCCATCGACAAGTGCTTCAGCCGGCACCCGTTCATATCGCTCTTCCAACTGATCGAGCATGGGCGGCAGTTGCGCGCCATCGTTCCCGGCATTGGTCACCTCCACACCCACGATCACGCCGCTTTCGGTGTCGGTCGCGTATTGAACGTTATATCCTGGCCGGCATCCTCCATCGGCAAACTTCATGATCCGCGCCTGGGGATCGGTCGTCGAAGCTCGTGCTTCATTCACCTTGCGGCGGCTTTGCTTCGCCGTGGCTTCGCGCTGCTTCTGCAGTTCTTCGCACTCGCGCATCGCTTCTTCGATTCGCTGCTGTCGAAGACGGGCGGCTCGCTCCCGCGCCGCACGTTGGCGTCGCGTAAGTTCTGCTCCATCCTCCTCGGCCAATTTCTTGAGCGTCTCGACCTGTTCCCGCGCCGCTTCCAGAAACTCCTCCAGCCGACCGCGGCGACGGAACGAACCGTTACCGGCGCTGGCACGCACCTTCATCCCGTCCTGAGCGACTCGGTCCATTTTCACCAATTCGGCTTCCAGCAAGGTGGCAACGATCTGCGTTAGCAACTCGTCCCACTTCTCACCCCCTTGAGATCGAAAGTCGGACAACATGTGATAGTTGACGCTCACCCCGCCGCAGAGCCACTGGTACGGCAGACACTCCGCACACAGCCGGGCGAGTTCGCGAGCGCTGCCAATTCCCTTCAAGGTCGCAAAGACCCACAACGCGACCAGCAACCGGGGGTCGGTGGCGTCGCGGCCCACGTGTCTCTCGATCGCCTTGATTTCACTGAGCCAAGACTTCAGGTCGAGCGTGCAGACGGCCGCCCAGACGATCCGCGCCGGATGGTCGGCTTCGAGCAAATCCTCGAGTGATTCCCAGCGCATCTCAATCTGATCGCGGATGGGAATCCGCAGTCGCGGCTTGCCCGCCGCCATCGACTGGGCAGCTTGGGCGGGAGACGGTGGTTCGGGCAGGTCGTCTGGGCTAAAGAGGGGAAGCGTCATGGCGCTTTTCCTGCAACGCGTGGTCAGTCCAACGGCGAGAAAGCCTCATTAATGCGTGGTATCATAGCGTGATCACTAGGTAAAATCAAGGGGAGCTCAAAAAAATCACAGCCTCATTGCGCGCCGGTCTATTCCCGGCGAGCGAAGACGTGCGTAGCCTCAACCCCTTTATAGCGAAACGGTTCGGACCTAGCGGCAATGCCTGGGCTCGGCAGGTACCCCCATTGCGAAGCCAGGTGTTCGAGTTCGGACGCCGTCACGCACCCAGGTACGAAAAGACGTGCATCACGACGCGATCAGTCACGCATGCGTGTTGCTCCGCGATGCGTGTCTTTCCATCGTGTGGATTTCCTCGACGCCCGGGAGGCTCGCCGTCCTTTTCCGCGGCGGGCGGTACCGAGAACCGCAACCGGACGGACCACCCCGAGGT
>NZ_JBAUSA010000593.1:0-9456 GCF_049581465.1 Caballeronia sp.
CGCCACGCCCGCTGCGGACGATGCCCTGAGCTTGCGTTATAAACGGTTTATCGATCTATATCAGCGCAACGCGACGTGGTTCTGACGCCCGCGCTTGAGCTATCAAAACGAACACTTGAAAGGAGCCGAACAGATGAAAACCAAAGCCGCGATTGCATGGGAAGCTGGCAAGCCGTTGACCATTGAAGAGGTCGATCTGGAAGGACCGCGCGCTGGCGAGGTGCTGATCGAAGTGAAGGCAACGGGCATTTGCCACACCGATTACTACACGTTGTCGGGCGCGGACCCGGAAGGCATCTTCCCAGCGATCCTGGGGCATGAAGGCGCCGGTGTGATCGTCGATGTCGGGCCGGGCGTCGGTACCCTGAAGAAGGGCGACCACGTCATTCCGCTCTACACGCCGGAATGTCGCCAGTGCAAATTCTGCCTGTCGCGCAAGACCAATCTGTGCCAGGCAATTCGTTCGACGCAAGGGCGTGGCTTGATGCCGGATGCCACGTCGCGATTTTCCATCGATGGCAAGCCGTTGTTCCATTACATGGGCACATCCACGTTTTCGAATTACATCGTCGTGCCCGAGATCGCGGTCGCGAAGGTCCGGGAGGATGCGCCTTTCGACAAGATTTGCTACATCGGTTGCGGCGTGACGACAGGCGTCGGTGCCGTCGTGTATTCAGCGAAGGTCGAGGCCGGCGCAAACGTGGTGGTGTTCGGGCTGGGGGGCATTGGCTTGAACGTGATCCAGGGCGCAAAGATGGTCGGCGCGGACAAGATCATCGGCGTCGATCTCAACCCGGGCCGTGTCGAGCTGGCGAAGAAGTTTGGCATGACCCACTTCATCAATCCGAATGAGGTGCCGAATGTCGTCGATCACATCGTGCAACTGACCGATGGCGGCGCGGACTATTCGTTCGAATGCATCGGCAACACCAAGGTGATGCGCCAGGCGCTGGAATGTACGCACAAGGGGTGGGGTCAGTCGTTCATCATTGGCGTTGCGGCGGCGGGCGAGGAAATCAGCACGCGGCCGTTCCAGTTGGTCACGGGGCGCGAATGGAAGGGCTCGGCGTTCGGTGGAGCGCGGGGGCGCACGGATGTACCGAAGATTGTCGATTGGTATATGGAAGGCAAGATCAATATTGACGACCTGATCACGCATCGGCTACCGCTCGAACGGATCAACGAAGGTTTCGATCTGATGAAGAAGGGCGAATCGATCCGCTCGGTGGTGCTGTATTGAGCGTGTGGGCTGGATTCCGATGCGCCGTGGGCGCGTCGGAAGTGCAACGTGCAATGCCGGCAATAAAATCAAGGACCTAGCCATGCTAGAACTAGTAGAAGAACATCGCTGCTTCGGCGGCGTGCAGCGGACATACAGGCACGACTCGGACGTTGTGGGCTTATCGATGCGCTTCTCCGCCTTCCTGCCGCCGCAGGCAACCAGTGGGAAAGTCCCTGCGTTGTTCTACCTGGCCGGCCTGACGTGTACGGAAGAAACCTTCGCGATCAAGTCCGGCGCGCAAAGATACGCCGCAGAGCACGGCATTGCGCTCATTGCTCCCGACACAAGCCCACGCGGCGCGGGCGTGCCGAACGAAAGCGCGGCATGGGACTTTGGCGTGGGCGCGGGATTTTACGTCGATGCCACAGTGGAACCGTGGTCGCGGAATTATCGTATGTATTCCTATGTAACGCAGGACCTGCGGGCGACTGCGCTAGACGAACTGCCGATCCGGGAAGACCGGCTGGGAATCTTCGGCCACTCAATGGGCGGCCACGGCGCGCTCGTACTCGCGATGAAGAACCCTGACATCTATACGTCGGTGTCGGCGTTCGCGCCAATCGCCGCGCCATCGCAATGCGCTTGGGGCGAGAAAGCATTCTTGGGCTATCTTGGCGAGGATCGCGAGACGTGGAAACAGTACGATGCCAGCGAACTGGTCAAGCACGCTGCGTCAAGGTTCGAAGGGGGGATTTTGATCGATCAGGGTCTCGCCGATAACTTCCTCGCGACGCAATTGCATCCGGAGATATTCGAGGCCGCGGCGAAGGAGGCAGGGCAGGCAGTGACGGTGCGCAGGCACGAGGGCTACGATCACGGGTACTACTTTATCTCGACCTTCATCGGAGATCACATCGCGCATCATGCGCGGACGCTGTGTCGGTGATGGGTGGGGGTTTCAGTGTGTCCAGTCTTCAAACTTCAAATGCGGGACATGCGCGAATACGCCGTCGTTAGTCACGAGTATGGCGTCGACGCATCGGGCATGCGACGCGATCATCAAGTCCATTGGCGCGAGAGGCTGTCCCTTGCGCTCCAGTTCGGCGCGCAATGTTCCATACTCTTGAGCCACACGGGTGTCCCAAGGCAAGACGTCTGCACGCAACAAGAATTCGTGAACGACCCGACGAAGCCGCGTTGAGTCTGGACGTTTTGCCAATCCGAAAAGTAGTTCGCCTTCGGTCACTGCCGATACGCAGATGCTCGACATGGGAACACTCTCAAGCCGCGGCATCACGGCACTATGTTTCTTGATCAGATGGCTGACCATGTTCGTGTCGAGCATGTATCGCTTCACTCGTTCCATCCTTCAAACGGGTCGGGACGATGGCTTCCCTGATTGCGCTCGCTTGCATCCAGGAAGCCTTCAGGTATCTCTGCGTCCTTGAGCGCCACGATAAAGCCGTCCCAGTTTTCCGGTTTCCGCGAGAGGATGACGTCGCCCGTTTCCGAGTCTTGGCGAATGAAAACCTCACTGCCGTCAAACCGATAAGCGGCCGGGAGTCGCACTGCCTGGCTACGGCCATTGGTGAAAAGTTTCGCTATTTGCTTCATCGCGACACCCCTGAATTTGGTAGATACCAAAGTATAGTCCAAATTCAGGCAAACGATCACGCACGAGCGTTCGCCTCACTGCTATCTCCGTGCCAACAAGCTCCCTGCATAAACCAGCGCTGCCAGCGCCGTGATCCAGAAGCTCGTCGGCCAGTCTGTGTAATACGCGAGCGTCAAACCGATCCACGCCTGCAATAGCGCGAACCCGGCGGCGAGCAGCAAGCCGGTGGACAGCCGCGTCGTTACGTTTTGCGCGGCCGCGGCCGGTCCGACCATCAGTGCAAACACGAGCAGCACGCCGACAATCTGCGTCGATGCCGCCACCGCCAGCGCCGTGATGGCGAGGAACAATATCGACACAAGGCGCAGCGACACGCCTTTCGCTTCGGCCAATTCGGGTTGCAACGACGCGAACAGCAAAGGCCGCATGATCACCGCGAGCGCGCCGAGGCTCACCACGGCCAAACCGGCCAGCACGACGAGCGTTTCGTGGTTGACGCCAAGCACATTGCCGAAAAGCAATGCCGTCGCTTGCGTGGCGTAGGCGGTGAAGAAGTGGAGAAACAACAAGCCGAAACCAAGCGATAACGAGAGGATCACGCCGATCGCTACATCGCGGCCCGACAGTCTTTCGCCTAGAGCGCCCATGCCGATACCGGCCACGAGCGTCACACCGACCATGCCCCACAGGGGCGACGCGCCGACAAGCACGGCGCCGGTCGCACCGGTGAAACCCACGTGCGACAACGCATGTCCGGCAAACGTCTGGCCGCGCAGGACCAGGAAATAGCCGACGATTCCCGCCAGCACCGCGACGATTCCCGACGCCGCGAAGGCATTGCGCATGAACTCGTATTCAAACATCGTGGGTATGCTTTTTGGAATGGTGGTGATCGTGGCCGTGATCGTGCGAATGGCCGTCGCCGCCTTCTTCGTGGGCGTGGTCGAGCTTTTCGATTTCCACGTCGCCGGACATGACGAAAATGCGGCCATTGACGCGCATGACGTCGATCGGCGAGCCATACAGCCGCGATAAAACCGGCTTCGTGATGACTTCATCGATCGTGCCGAGCGCCGCGCGCCCGTTGCCGAGGTACAAAACGCGATCGATGGAATTGAGAAGCGGATTCAATTCGTGCGCGGAGAACAGGACGGTGATGCGAAGTTCGCGTTGCACGCGCCGTACGAGATCGACGACGCCGGTTTGATGGCGCGGATCGAGGCTGATCAAGGGTTCGTCGAGGAGCAGCAACTTGGGATTGCCGAGCAGACACTGCGCGAGGAGCAGGCGCTGGCGTTCCCCACCCGATAATTCAGACAGCGGCCGCGCCGCGAGCGCCGTGGCGCCGACCAGGTCGAGCACACGGTCGACATCGGCGTGAGCGGCGGCGTTTGGAAGGGGCAACCCCCACCGATGACCTTCTGCCGCCATCGATACGAAATCGCGGCCCCGCACGTGTCGACCGGCCAGGCCGCTACGAACCTGCGGCATATAACCAATGGCCGGATTGCCGCGCACGACCGCCTCGCCGTTCACGCGAATCGATCCCTTCGATAACGGCAGCAAACCCAGCATTGCACGCATCAGCGTGGTCTTGCCGGCACCGTTTGCCCCCAGCACACCGATAAACTCGCTCGCGCCGACGGTAAAGCTCGTGTCCGACAAGATCGGCCGGCCGCCCAGTTCGAGCGTGACGTGGTCGACTTCCAGCGCATTGTGTACAGGCGACTGCGAACCGGCACTTGCGGTCATGAATTTCATCCTTTCTTCGCGTTTTTTGGGGTGAAACGCAAACCCGGCTGCCGCGAATCGGCGCCTGCCGTCATTGTGCCTGTCCTTGCAGTGCAGCCGCCAACGTGTCGAGTTGCGAGGTCATCCATGTCTGAAAAGTCTTTCCGGCCGGCAGCGTCTCGGTGACGCTGATGCTTGGCACGTGTGCATCGTGGGCGATCTTCAGCATGCGCTTCGTGAGTGCGCCCGTGGCCTGGCTGTTATAGATCAGGACGTGCACGCGACGTTCGCGCAGATCCTTTTCGAATTGAGCGATGTCCGATGCGCTCGGTTCCGTATCGTTCATCGTGGCAAGCTGGAAGCGGGCGTTGTGCATGTCGAGGCCGATTGCGTCGGACATGTAGCCGAAGACCGGCTCCGTCGCCGTGACCGGCACGCCTTTGTAATGGCTCCGGAGCGCGGCGACTTTGTCGTCGATTGGCTTAACCGATGCCAGGAAAGCCTGCAGCCGCGCGTCGTAGTCGCTCTTGTGCGCCGGATCAGTTTGGACCAGGTACGCGCTGACCGCTTTCGCCACCGTGGGCATGGTCGCCGGGTCGTACCAAAGATGCGGGTTGTCGCCGGACTTCTTGCCGGTGAGTTGCGCCGCGACGATGCTGGTTCGCCCATTTCCCTTCGATGCCCCAAGCAGCTTGTCCATCCAGGGGTCGTAATCGGCGCCGTTGTACACGACCAGCGCCGCGTTTTGCAGCGCGCGGGCGGTTTTCGGACTCGCTTCGAAGAGATGCGGATCTTCGTCCGGATTGCTCAGGATGCTCGTCACCGCGACGTGCGCGCCGCCAAGCTGGCGCACGACATCGCCGTAGAAGTTCTCGGCTGCGACCACTTGCACGGGCTTCGTTTGCGCCGTTTGCGCCGATACCGAGCCGCACAGGCTGGCGCAAAAGACGGCGACGCACGACAGGACAGCGACGAGTTTGCTCATGGTGGTTCCTGGAACAAGTAGATGAATTACACGACAGCCGATGAATCAAATGGGCAACGGACTGGCTGATCGGCATCCCGTGCGAGCAGCCGAACCAGCGTCCTGACGCCTTCAAAGGAACCACGGCCAAGCGCCGTTCTGATCGGAGGCGATGATATAACATATCACTCTATTTTACATCTCCTGGCGCATCCAAAGCGCTCGACCCAGGTCGTTCGATCTCCCGCAAACCCAAGCCAGTTGGGGTTTTCCCGAAGTTTTGCAGTGCTTTGCGCGCCGCAGCATCGAAAGATGAGAGCGTGCCTTGACACGGTCACGTGCGTCGCCGATCATTCGTTCAAAGAGAGAGCAATTGATCACGTGAAGAGCGTTCGCTCAGTACGTGATGACTCTAAGACGAAGCACACGAACCGGAGACAAGCTCGTGAGACTGCAGGACAAAGTAGCAATCGTGACTGGCGCGGCCAGTGGAATCGGCGAAGCGGTCACCAAGCGGTTCCTCGGTGAAGGCGCGAAAGTGGTTGTGGTCGACTTGAAGGACGAAGCAGAACTGGCGCAGCGTTTCTCGGATACCCCGGACCGCGTGCTCGCCATCAAAGCCGACGTGACCCAGCGCGAGGACATTGAGCGCATCGTGGCGTCGAGCGTCGCGAAATTCGGTGGCATCGACATTCTCTTCAACAACGCGGCGCTGTTCGATATGCGCCCGATCCTCGATGAATCCTGGGACATCTTCGACCGCCTCTTCTCGGTGAACGTGAAGGGCATGTTCTTCCTGATGCAGCGCGTCGCGCAACGCATGGTGGAGCAGGGCCGTGGCGGCAAGATCGTGAACATGTCGTCGCAGGCGGGGCGTCGCGGCGAAGCGCTAGTTTCCCACTATTGCGCGACCAAGGCCGCCGTGATCAGCTACACCCAATCGGCCGCACTCGGGCTCGCGAAACATGGCATCAACGTGAACAGCATCGCGCCGGGCGTCGTCGATACCCCGATGTGGGAAACCGTCGACGCGCTCTTCGCGAAGTACGAAAACCGTCCGCTCGGCGAGAAGAAACGCCTGGTCGGAGAAGCGGTGCCGCTTGGCCGCATGGGCTTGCCGAACGACCTGACGGGCGCGGCGCTGTTCCTCGTATCGGCGGATTCCGACTACATCACCGCGCAGACGCTGAACGTAGATGGCGGTAACTGGATGAGTTGAAGCAGCACTGTCAAAACAAGACTAACCAGAGGGCATGGCGGCCCAGCGCCGCACCGTTCTTACCCGTTTCACCCAGCATCAACCGCTACAAGCCAAGGTCGGCGCCGGGGCCAAGTCCCAAAGCACGAGCGCCTGTGCTAACGAAAAAGGAGACGAAACAACATGAAACGCACCAGCCTCAGTCTTAGAGCCACGCCGATGCGTTCGCTCGCCATCGCCGCATTTGCCGCAGCCACGCTCGTGCCGGTCGCGGCGAAGGCCGCGACGGTTACCATCGCGACGCTCAACAACCCGGACATGATCGAGTTGAAGAAGTTGTCGCCGGCGTTCGAAAAGGCCAATCCGGACATCCAGTTGAAGTGGGTGATTCTCGAAGAAAACGTGCTGCGCCAGCGCGCGACGACCGACATCACCACGAATAGCGGCCAGTTTGACGTGGTGGCTATCGGCACCTACGAAGCTCCGCAATGGGGCAAGCGCGGCTGGCTCGCGCCAATGACCAATCTCCCCGCCGACTACGATCTCGACGACGTCGTGAAATCCGCTCGCGACGGTCTTTCGTACAACGGCCAGTTGTACGCACTGCCGTTCTACGTCGAAAGCTCAATGACGTTTTATCGCAAGGACCTCTTTCAGGCGGCCGGACTGACCATGCCGGATCAGCCGACCTACGACCAGATCAAGCAATTCGCCGACAAGCTCACGGACAAATCGAAGGGCCAATACGGCATCTGCCTGCGCGGCAAGGCAGGTTGGGGCGAGAACATGGCGTTCGTGTCGACGGTGGTGAACACCTTCGGCGGCCGCTGGTTCGACATGAACTGGAAGGCACAACTCGATACGCCGGAATGGCACAAGGCCGTGACGTTCTACTCGGACCTGCTGAAGAACGACGGCCCTCCGGGAGCGAGCTCGAACGGCTTCAATGAAAACCTGACGCTGATGTCCTCAGGCAAGTGCGCAATGTGGATCGACGCAACCGTTGCAGCCGGCATGCTCTATAACAAGTCGCAATCGCAGATCGCGGACAAGGTCGGCTTCGCTGCTGCACCGATCCAAGTGACGCCGAAGGGCGCTCACTGGCTGTGGTCGTGGGCGCTTGCGATTCCGAAGACCTCGAAGTCGCAAGATGCCGCGAAGAAGTTCACGACGTGGGCGACATCGAAGGAATATATTCAACTGGCGGCTAAGGACGAAGGCTGGGCGTCGGTCCCGCCGGGCACGCGCAAGTCGACTTACGCAAATCCTGAGTACCAGGCGGCGGCGCCGTTCGGCCCCTTCGTGCTGAAGGCGATTGAGACAGCCAATCCAAACGATTCGTCGGCGCAGAAGATTCCGTACACCGGCGTGCAATTTGTCGGCATTCCGGAATTCCAGTCGTTCGGTACGGTGGTCGGCCAATCGATCGCAGGTGTAGTCGCGGGGCAGACCACGGTTGACGCCGCGCTGAAGGCGGGTAACGCGGCGGCCGATCGTGCGGTCAAACAAGCCGGGTATCAGAAGTAAAGTCAGCAGTAAAGCCGTAACCAGCAGCAACCATCGCAGTACAGCGGGCCGCGCCGCTCCCTTGACGGGAGCCCGCGCGCGGCCTGCGCTTCATGAAGAGGTGACACGATCATGAGTCAACTTAATCCCCCCATAACGAACAACTATGAGCAATCGGCGGCCGAGCGAGACAAGCGGCGAGCGAGGTCGGTTCGCTGGCTGATCGCGCCGTCGACCGGTTTGCTGTTCTTATGGATGGCCATTCCGCTTGCGATGACCATCTGGTATTCGTTCTCGCGATACAACCTGCTGAACCCCGATGTCAAAGGTTTTGCCGGCATCGATAACTATTATTTCCTCGCGACCGATCCCGCTTTTGGACCATCGATCTTCCACACGCTGACGCTGATTATTTCCGTACTGGCGATCACTGTGATCGGCGGCGTGCTGCTCGCCGTGCTGTTCGACCGAAAGTTCATCTGGCAGGGCATTGCGCGGCTGTTGGTCATTGCGCCGTTCTTCGTCATGCCGACGGTCAGCGCATTGATCTGGAAGAACATGATCCTGCATCCGGTCTACGGACTGGTTGCGCAGGGGATGCGTGCGCTCGGGATGCAGCCGATCGACTGGTTCGGTGAGTATCCGCTGTTCGCGGTGATCATGATTGTCGCGTGGCAGTGGCTGCCGTTCGCATTCCTGATCTTGTTCACGGCTATCCAGTCACTCGACCAGGAACAAAAGGAAGCGGCGCGCATCGACGGCGCGGGCGCGTTCTCGATGTTCTTCTACATTACCCTGCCGCATTTGAAACGCGCGGTTGCGGTCGTGGTGATGATGGAGACCATTTTCCTGCTCTCGATCTTCGCTGAAATCTACACGACGACCGGCGGCGGCCCCGGCACGGCGACGACCATCCTGTCGTACCTGATCTACGCGCTTGGCCTGCAGCAGTTCGACGTCGGCCTGGCTTCGGCGGGCGGGATCCTGGCGGTGGTGCTGGCGAACATTGTTGCGTTCTTCCTCGTGCGGATGCTGTCGAAGAACCTCAAGGGAGAGTACGAATCATGAGCCATCCTGCAAGCACTACGAGTTCCATGCAGTTCATGGACATGTTCAAGCGCGGCATCCTGGGTGTGATTGCCTGGCTGATGGCAATCCTGCTATTTTTCCCGATCTTCTGGATGACCATCACGGCGTTCAAGACCGAGCAGCAGGCGTAT
>NZ_JBAUSA010000594.1:0-5510 GCF_049581465.1 Caballeronia sp.
CCGCTCAACCTCACGAATCACGCGTACTTCAATCTCTCGGGGGTGGCTTCGAACATAGGCGATCACGAGATCCAGCTCAGCGCTGACCAATTCTTCGCCGTCGATGAAACCATGATCCCGACCGGCCTGAGAGAAGTTGCCGGCACGCCCCTCGACTTTCGCGCCACCGCCCTGCTCGGCCCGCGCCTGTCGAGCGACGACGAACAGGTTGCGCGGGTTGGGGGTGTCGATCATTGCTATTTGTTGCATACGCCTGCGCCGGTCACCGAATTGCCGCAGACGCGCCAAGTCGCCTGCGTCTATCACGCCCCGAGCGGCCGGGAACTGATCGTTGCGACGACCGAGCGCGGCTTGCAGTGCTACACGGGGAACGAACTTGAAGGTGAGGTGGGAAAACAAGGTGTGACCTATTCGAAGCACGGCGCGATCTGCCTTGAAGCCGGGGGTTTTCCTGACCAGATCAACATGGACGACGGCGAAACCGTGGTCCTTCGTCCGAGCGAGCGCTACCAGCAGATCACGCGATACACCGTGCGGACACGATAGGCGGCCTCCTACATCCATATAGGACGCTCACGGCTACCGGTGCCTTCCGCGCTCATCGATACTGAAGTCATACATTCGGTTAGAGAACGGAGGACACAATGCCTTATCTACTTGGCTGGTTGCTTGGCGTGCCGGTTATCGTGCTCGTGATCCTGTATTTGATTTTTCATTGACTCGATGATCGGGAACATGCGTTTTTCACGCGAATCAAAAGAAGGCGTCGCTACAATACGACGCCTTTTTCTTTTTCTTCCGAAGGATTCCGATGAAACGCGCCCTCCCTGTCTCTGTTTCCCTTGCGGCGCTGCTGGTGGTTCCTGCGCTGCATGCCGAGGAAATCGCAAGCGTCAACACCAACTTTCGCTTCACGGGCTCGGATCGTGTGTCGGTTGAGGCATACGACGACCCTGGCGTTTCCGGCGTCACCTGCTACGTGTCGCGTGCCCGGACGGGCGGAGTCAAAGGGACGTTGGGGATTGCTGAAGATCCGTCGGAAGCATCGATTGCATGCCGTCAGGTCGCGCCTATCAAGATCGATGCGCCGCTCAAGCAGAAAACCGATGTGTTTTCGGCGAGCATGTCGTTTATCTTCAAGACGCTGCACGTCGTGCGAATTGTCGATACGAAGCGCAACACGCTTGTGTACCTGACTTACAGCGACCGGATTACAACCGGCAGCGCGAAGAACAGCGTGACGGCGGTGCCGATGCCGGCGGGAATTACAATTCCGGTGAAGTGACATCTTGCTGCGCGCGGTTGGGCTCCAAAAAATCCGCGCACCCCAATCGCGCCCTCGCCCTAAAGTTCCCCGTTCCCCCGCCGATATAAAGACGAACGGCCGTCGTTCTCGTGCCGACGCCAACTGTCTTTTCACGCTAGCACCAGAGTCCCCGCGCAACCAGCGGAACCGGGAAACATCATGGGTCAAATTACCCTTACTTTTAAAGACGAAACGATCGCATCCTTGCAAAAGGATTTCGATACGTTCCTGCGTCTGTCGCTCAAGTTCGATCCGCAGTTCGTCACGCCGTCGTTCGAGGATTTCCTGCGGGCAAAACTTCTCGACAATCCATCGCCGCTCACCGAACAAGCCGTCAGCCGAATGCTCCAGCACGGTCAGTACGCGTGGGCGAAACGCGCGCTCGACAAAGAATTCCCCGATGTCATCGAAATCCTGATGCGTCAGGCCGCCGAACACGGTTTCGGCTTCGCAGTGCGCTCGGAATGGACGCCGGACGACATAACCAATGCGTCACGGGCGTGGGCGACAGCCATCGTGACCGAGGCGCAAGGCGATCCCGGGCAAATCGACACGCTCGCCGTGCAGATCAAGGCAGCCGCCGCCGATATTCAGGAACTTGAGCAAAAGATGCTGACGCCGGCATGGCGTCTCGCCGATTCAATTCGTCCACGCGTGGTGGAAACCAAGATCGCGACGGAGCACAGCACGGGATCGACGGCGCGCGAGAAACTCGGCGAACTGCGCTGTCTTTTGCGCCTCGGCATCTTTCACGGCTCCATCGCGAAACCGGAAGCCATCCAACTGCTCGAACAAATCCGTTCAATGCGGCCCGAACTCTTTGTCGACCAGCCTTATGACGGCTTTACGCGTTTTGGCAACTGGCTACGGTCGATTTTCACGCCGGAACCGAGAGCGCCAAAAATGTCGAAGGCATCGAGCGCCGAGCAATAAGCCAGGCTCATTCCCACATCTTCTTGAGCCGCGCCGCGATATCGATTTTTGCCTTCGCGGCGGCGGCCAGGCCCTCCGCCGTCGGCGCTTTTGCTTCGGGCACCGGGGGCCACGCGCAAGCGTCGAATTTCGACATCAGATGCGCCGGAATAAACCGCGTACGCGCCGCCCAGACATGCCGGTCGCCCATGTGCGCCTGGTTGTGCACATAGAAACGCTGCGGCGTGATGACGTGCAAGTCCTCTTTTGCCCGCGTCATCGCGACGTATAAGAGCCGTCGCTCTTCGTCGATTTCTTCATCGCTGCCCGTGCCCATGTCCGACGGAATGCAGCCGTCCACACCGTTCAGCACGAACACGTTCTTCCACTCCTGCCCCTTGGCGGAATGGATGGTGGAGAGAATCAAATAATCCTCGTCGATAAACGGCACGCCCGATTCGTCGCTCGTGGCATCGGGCGGATCGAGAGTCAACTCGGTCAGGAAGCGCTCGCGCGTGGGATACGTGGACGCGATGCTTTCCATTTGCAGCACGTCGGCGTGACGAATCGCCGCGTCTTCGTGATTGCGCTCCAGATGCGGCTCATACCATCGCCGGATCATTTCGAATTCGGCCGGCCAGCCGCTTTCGCATGCGCTCACCTTCGACATCATCGCGACCAGCGCCGGCCAGTCTTCACTCGCTCGCAACGGCGCGGCGAACGTCGCCAACGCGTTCGGCATGCTGCCACTTTCCGCGATCAGGTCGAGAACACGCCCCGCAATCGCCGGCCCCACGCCGGGCAGCAATTGCAACACGCGAAACCCGGCTACGCGGTCGCGCGGGTTCTCGCCCCAGCGCAACACGGCGAGCACATCTTTCACGTGAACCGAATCGAGAAATTTCAAGCCGCCGTATTTTACGAACGGAATATTGCGCCGTGTGAGTTCGATCTCGAGCGGAGCGCTATGGTACGCAGTACGAAACAGGACAGCTTGCTGCTTGAGCGTCATGCCGCCTTCACGCGCCGCCAATACCTGCTCGACGATGTATCGCGCCTGATCGGCTTCGTCCGCAACGGACACGAGGCGTGGCCGTTGCGCCGAGCCCTTGTCGGTCCACAGATTCTTTGTGTAGCGCTCGGTTGCGAGATCGATTACCGCGTTCGATGCCGCGAGAATCGGCTGCGTCGAACGGTAGTTGCGCTCGAGCGTGATGCATTTCGCGGGTGGCTCGAAATGATTCGGGAAGTCGAGAATATTGCGTACGGTTGCGCCGCGAAACGAGTAGATGGATTGCGCGTCGTCGCCGACAACCGTCAGGCCGTGGCCATCGGGTTTCATCGCCAGCAGGATGGAGGCTTGTAGCTTGTTCGTGTCCTGGTATTCGTCGACGAGAACGTGGTCGAAGCGGCTCGACAAATCCGCCGCGACCGACGGCTCGGCGGCCAGATGCGACCAGTAGAGCAACAGGTCGTCGTAGTCCAGCACGCTTTGCTGCAGTTTCGCGTTGGCGTAAGCGGCGAACAGGCGCCGCAAGTCGTCCTGCCATTCGCGACACCACGGAAACGCCTGATCGAGCACCAGGGCGAGGGTCGCGCCCGTATTCACGACGCGCGAGTAAATGGCAAAGCAGGTGGACTTGGCCGGAAAGCGCTTTTCCTTTGCCGACAGCCCCAGTTCGTGGCGCACGAGATTCATCAGGTCGGCGGAATCCTCACGGTCGTTGATGGTGAACGATGGCGACAACCCGACGAGGTCCGCGTAGTCCCGCAACAAGCGGGCGCCCACGCTGTGAAACGTGCCCGCCCACGTCAGGCCCTGCGCGATGGCGCTGCGCTTGCCGAGCGCGTTGATGGCGATGCGGTTCACACGGTGCGCCATCTCGTTGGCGGCGCGGCGCGAAAACGTTAGCAGCAGGATGCGATGCGGATCGGCGCCTTGCACCAGCAAGTGCGCGACGCGATGGGCAAGTGTGTTGGTCTTGCCCGACCCCGCGCCCGCGATGACCAGCAATGGACCTGTGCCGAACTCGACCGCTTCGCGCTGCGCTTCGTTGAGCTTGTGCAGATACGACGCAGGTTCCGCTGGTTCCGGAGCGCCCGCAGGTTCTATGGGATCGGTATCGATGGAAGGAGTCTGCGTGAGCACGGCGCGGCGCTTAAAGTGGCGAGTGGTGGCGAGTGTCGCACACTGTATATCCATACAACCCGCCGGCGCAAGCATATGAATCGGCAAAGGTTTGGCCCTTAAAACGAGATGGCCCGATCCGCGTGGGCGGCCGGGCCATCTCGTCGCGCGTTGCGCTCGGTCAGTCCGCTTGTTACTAGGTAGAAGCGGCTGCGTCGATGCGTCTTAGTGTTGCGCGCCCGGGTCCCTGGTTCCAGCGGGCGCGTCTTCCTTCAATTCATTGTTGGCCGCTTGTTTGTCGGCTTTCTGGTTGATCTTGGCGTTGCGCACCTGTTCCTTGTACTGCGCCTTGGCGGCCTTGTCGGACGCCTTCAAATCGGACTTCGATGCCTTCTTCGACGCACGATATTCCGCGTTTGCCTGCGCTGTCGCGTTGCGCTTTTGAACGAACGGATCGGTCGACGACGGTGCGACGAGGTTTTGCGGCGCGGGCGCAACTTGCGCGGAAGGCTGGCTGGTGTCGCCCGGTGCGGGCGGGGACCCTGCGGTTTGGGCGAACGCTGAAGCGCCAAAAGACGCGGCAACAGCGGCAATTGTCGTGCTCAACAACATTTTTTTCAAATGCGGCATATTTCATTCCTTTCTGGCGGTTGTTGTCGGCGGATCGATTGCGGCGCTGGAGCCTGCGCGTTCCACGTGGCCCGTCCTCGGGTACAGCGCGCCGCCTATCGTCCGTTTCGTCTGTTGTAACGCACGTCGCGTGCCTGCGTGGTTTATCATGTCCGCCTTTCCAGCACGCTCATCGAGACAGCCCACCATGCCGCGACTCGAATTTACGCTTACGGGTGACCATGTCGAACTGCACAACTTGCTCAAGCTGATGGGACTTGCCGATAGTGGCGGATCAGCCAAGATGCGTGTGGCAGAGGGTGAAGTCAAGGTTGATGGGAAGATCGAGTTGCGCAAGACGTGCAAGATTCGCGCGGGCCAGACGGTTGTTGTGGACGACACCACGATCAAGGTGCGAAAGCCTGTTTGAAAAGGGGCCTGTTGGCGACGTCGTCGGATTCGTGTTTGGCAGTACTTGTTTGGCAGTGGTACTGTTTGCAGTTGGGGTGGTCGGGGTGATTTTGCTAACGGTGAGTGTGCGGCGAGGTTCGAGTC
>NZ_JBAUSA010000595.1:0-6406 GCF_049581465.1 Caballeronia sp.
CCGTTGCTCGATCCGAGCATGACGCGCATGGCCGACGAAACCAAGGTGCGCTCGCCCGACATGGGCATGACCGAGTGTTCGCAGTGTTATCGCGCGTATCTGCCGAATGCTGCACAACGGCTTCATCCGTATGCGGCGCCGCTGGAATCGCGGCGTCTGGCTGGCTTGCCGCCGGCGCTGATTGCGAGCGCCCAGCACGACATGCTGCATATCGAAGCCGAGAAATATGCGGCGGAACTGATCGCCGCCGGCGTGCCCACGGAAGTCACGCGTCATGTCGACGCCTCGCACAACGCGATCGCGGCCAGTCCGGCCGCGCTCGCGGATGTGACCGCATTTTTCAGGAAGCGGTTGCGTGCGCCCGTGGCTACAGTCGCCGCTCAATAAAAAATTCCAACAAGAAATATCAACGACCAATTCGGAGCAATTCATGTCGATCACTCGCAAACGTCTTACCGTTGCGCTCAGCGCTACGCTGATCGTCGCCGGCATTGGAGCATTCACGGTCATGCACGGCTTTGATCATGGGGACTCGCCGGTAAACGCCGCCGAGGCCGCGACCAAGCCGTCGGCGCCGCTCGCCGAAGTCGACGTGGCAACGGTCGTGTCGAAGACGATCACTGACTACCAGAACTACTCGGGCCGCCTGGAAGCCGTCGACAAGGTCGACATCCGTCCGCTTGTGCCGGGAACGATTGTGGCGGTGCATTTCGCCGATGGCGCGCTGGTCAAGAAGGGCGATCCGCTTTTCACGATCGACCCGCGCCCGTACATCGCGGAAGTGGATCGCGCTACCGCGCAACTGGCTGCGGCGCAGGCGCGGCAGGGCTATACATCGACCGATGCCGCACGGGCCGACCGCTTGCTGACGGACAACGCGATCGCCAAGCGCGACTACGACCAGATTCACAATGCCGCTCGTGAGGCGGCCGCGAACCTTCAGGCCGCGCAAGCTGCCGTGGAAACGGCAAAGATCAACCTGAGCTACACGAATATCGTGGCGCCGGTGTCGGGCCGCGTGTCGCGCGCGGAGATGACGGTCGGCAACGTTGTCTCGACGGGTTCCAGCGCGCCGTTGCTAACCACGCTGGTTTCCGTCTCGCCGATCTACGCATCGTTTGATGTCGATGAGCAGACTTACTTGCGTTATCTGAGCCACGACGCGCGTGGGAGCGTGCCCGTGTCGCTGGGTCTTGCCAACGAAGACGGCTTCTCGCGTGAAGGCAAGGTGGCTTCCGTCGATAACCGCCTGGACACAAATTCCGGCACGATCCGGGTGCGTGCGCGCTTCGATAACGCCGACGGCTCGCTGCTGCCGGGTCTGTATGCACGCATCAAGGTGGGCGGCGGCACGCCGCATCCGGCGGTGCTCATCGACGACGCTGCGATCGGCACGGACCAGGACAAGAAATACGTGATGGTCGTCGACAAGGACAACCGCGCGCAGTACCGCGAAGTGACGCTCGGCACGCAGAGCGACGGCATGCGCGTGATCGTGAAGGGACTTGAACCGAACGAGCGCATCGTGGTGAACGGCTTGCAGCGCGTGCGTCCAAACGACGTGATCAAGCCCAATGCAGTGGCCATGGCAGGTGCGTCACCCGCAGTCAACAACGCTTCATAAGTCTCACTGCAGTAGCGGCACTGCAGTAACCGCACTGCAGTAGCGCATTTCAACAGACGCGCTTCATCAGACGCTCAATCAGCGGGTACACGCGCGGGTCGATAAAAGACCCGCGCGCGCACCTCTCATGCAGATAAAGAACCCGTCATGAACATCTCCAAATTTTTTATCGACCGCCCGATTTTTGCGGGCGTGCTATCGGTACTCATCTTGCTGGCCGGCGTGATCGCGATGTTCAAGCTGCCGATTTCCGAGTATCCGGAAGTCGTGCCGCCATCGGTCGTCGTACACGCGCAATATCCCGGCGCAAATCCGAAAGTGATCGCCGAAACGGTGGCGTCGCCTCTGGAAGAACAGATTAACGGCGTCGAGGACATGCTGTACATGCAGTCGCAGGCGAACAGCGACGGCAACCTCACCACGACCGTGACGTTCAAGCTCGGCACCGACCCGGACAAGGCGCAGCAGCTCGTTCAGAACCGCGTCTCGCAAGCGTTGCCACGCTTGCCGGAAGACGTGCAGCGGCTCGGCGTGACGACCATCAAGTCGTCCCCGACGCTGACGATGGTGGTCCACCTGAACTCGCCGAATAACCGCTACGACATGACGTATCTGCGCAACTACGCGCTGATCAACGTGAAGGATCGGCTCGAGCGTATTCCTGGCGTGGGCGAAGTCCAGTTGTGGGGTTCGGGCGACTACTCCATGCGGATCTGGCTCGACCCGCAAAAGGTGGCCGAGCACGGCATGACCGCCACCGACGTCGTCAATGCGATCAAAGAGCAGAACGTGCAGGTCGCCGCCGGGCAGATCGGCGGATCGCCGACCGGCCCGAATGTGCCGCTGCAACTGAACGTCAATACGCAAGGCCGCTTGCAGACCGAGGGCGAGTTCCAGGACATCATCCTTAAGTCCGGACCCGACGGCGCAGTCACGCACTTGCGCGACGTGGCCCGGGTCGAACTGGCGGCGTCGGAATATGGCTTGCGCTCGTTGCTCGACAACAAGACCGCGGTCGCGATGGCAATCAACCAGCAGCCGGGCGCGAACTCGTTGCAGATTTCGGACGAAGTCCGCAAGACCATGAAAGAACTGCAGGCCGACATGCCGGCGGGCGTCGAGTACCAGATCGTCTATGACCCGACGCAGTTCGTGCGTTCGAGTATTGAAGCGGTGGTCCATACGCTGGTGGAAGCCATTGCGCTGGTGGTGCTGGTGGTGATCGTCTTCCTGCAAACGTGGCGCGCGTCGATCATCCCGTTGCTGGCGGTACCCGTATCGATCATTGGTACGTTCTCCTTGTTGCTGGCGTTTGGCTTCTCGATCAACGCGCTCTCCTTGTTCGGGATGGTGCTCGCGATCGGGATCGTGGTCGACGATGCGATCGTGGTCGTGGAGAACGTCGAGCGCAACATCGAGGCGGGATTATCGGCGCGAGAGGCGACCTATCAGGCGATGCGCGAAGTGAGCGGGCCTATTGTCGCGATCGCGCTGACGCTCACCGCCGTGTTCGTGCCGCTCGCGTTCATGTCGGGTCTGACGGGCCAGTTCTACAAGCAGTTTGCAATGACGATCGCGATTTCCACCGTGATCTCGGCGTTCAACTCGCTGACCTTGTCGCCGGCGCTCGCTGCGTTGCTGCTCAAGGGCCACAACGAACCGAAGGACTGGCTTACGCGTGGCATGGACCGCGTGTTCGGCGGCTTCTTCCGCCAGTTCAACAAGGTGTTTCATCGCGGCTCGGAGAATTACGGCAAGGGCGTGACCGGCGTGATCAACCGCAAGGCGCTGATGATGGGCGTCTACGCCGTGCTGCTGTTCGGCGCGGTGATGATGGGCAAGGTCGTGCCGGGCGGCTTCGTACCGGCGCAGGACAAGGAGTACCTGGTCAGTTTCGCGCAGTTGCCTAACGGGGCGTCGCTCGATCGTACCGAGCAGGTGGTGCGCCAGATGACGGACATCGCGCGGCAGACGCCTGGCGTCGAAAGTGCGGTGGAGTTCCCGGGGTTGTCGGTGAACGGATTCACGAATTCGTCGAGCGCCGGTATTGTGTTCGTGACGCTCAAGCCGTTCAAGGATCGTCACGGCAAGGCGTTGTCGGCGGGCGCAATCGCCGGCAGTTTGAACCAGAAATTCGCGGCGATCAAAGGCTCGTTCATTGCGGTGTTCCCGCCGCCGCCCGTGCTCGGCCTCGGTACGCTTGGCGGCTTCAAGCTGCAACTGGAAGACCGTGGCGCGCTGGGTTACGCCGCGCTGAACGACGCTACGCAGGCGTTCATCAAGCGTGCGTCGCAGACGCCGGAACTTGGGCCGACGTTCTCCAGCTATCAGATCAACGTGCCTCAACTGAACGTGGATCTTGACCGGGTGAAGGCGAAGCAACTGGGCGTGTCGGTCACTGATGTTTTCAACACGATGCAGGTGTATCTCGGCTCGCAGTATGTGAACGACTTCAACCGCTTCGGTCGTGTGTATCAGGTTCGGGTGCAGGCGGATGCGCCATTCCGGTCGAGTACCGACGATATCGGCTCGCTGAAGACGCGCAACGCGAACGGCGACATGGTGCCGCTCTCGTCGCTCGTCAAGGTGACGCCGACCTATGGTCCCGAGATGGTGGTGCGCTACAACGGCTATACCGCCGCCGATATCAACGGTGGTCCGGCCCCGGGTTATTCGTCGGGGCAGGCGCAGGCTGCGGTTGAACGCATTGCTGCGGAAACCCTGCCGCGCGGCATCAAGTTCGAGTGGACCGACCTGACGTACCAGCAAATCCTCGCGGGCAACGCAGCGTTGTGGGTGTTCCCGATCAGTGTGCTGCTCGTGTTCCTGGTGCTGGCCGCGCTGTACGAAAGCCTGACCTTGCCGCTTGCCGTGATCATGATCGTGCCGATGAGCATTCTGTCTGCGTTGATTGGCGTGTGGCTGACCGACGGCGATAACAACATTTTTACGCAGATCGGCTTGATGGTGCTGGTGGGGTTGTCGGCGAAGAACGCGATCCTGATCGTGGAGTTTGCGCGCGAGCTGGAGATGCAGGGGCGTTCGATCGTACAGGCCGCTATCGAGGCCAGCCGCTTGCGTCTGCGTCCTATCCTGATGACGTCGATCGCTTTCATCATGGGCGTGGTGCCGCTGGTGCTCTCGTCGGGCGCGGGTTCTGAAATGCGCCACGCGATGGGTATCGCTGTGTTCTTCGGGATGCTTGGCGTGACCTTGTTCGGGCTGATGCTGACGCCCGTGTTCTACGTGCTGCTGAGAAAGCTCGCGGGCGGCGAACAACTCGTCGACAAACACGGTCACCAACCGCACATAAGCGGTGTCAATGCTTCGGCTGAAGCGTGAGAGAGGCAGAGATGAAGACCTTTATGAACAGGCGTTGGCTGGGATTGTCGACGCTGCTTGCATCCATGCTGGTGGTCGCTGGTTGCTCTTTGGCGCCGACCTATCAAAAGCCCGACGTACATGCGCCGGCCGCGTTCAAGGAAGAGCCGTTGAGCACGGCGGACGCGGGAACTTGGAAGACGGCGCAACCCTCCGAGCAGATTGCGCGCGGCGAATGGTGGACGGTGTTCAATGACACCACGCTCAACGATCTGGAGCAGCAGGCACTCGATGCCAACCAGAACCTGAAGGCCGCCGCTGCCCGTCTGAAGGAATCGCGCGCGATTCAACAGACGGTACGCGCAGGCTTGTTCCCCACGCTCGATGCGGGGTTTAGTCCGACGTATCAGCGCGCGTCACCGGCTTCGCAGTTCCTGCCTGACAACACGCCGGTGTCGAACCAAACCGTCTGGCGCGCGCAGGCGAGCGCGTCTTATGAGGTCGATTTGTTTGGCCGCGTATCGGATTCGGTCGCAGCGGCCAAAGCCGGTACGCAGCAGAGCGAAGCATTGTTCCGATCGGTGCAGCTTGCGCTGCAGGCAGATGTTGCGCAGAACTATTTCAACCTGCGCGAACTCGATGCCGAGAACGACGTTTACACGCGCACCGTGACGTTGCGCGAGCAGGCATTGAAGCTTGTCCAGCACCGTTTCGACGAAGGCGATATCAGCGAGCTTGACGTAGCCCGCGCGAAGTCGGAACTGGCGACGGCGCGCTCCGACGCGATGACCGTGCAGCGCTTGCGTGCCGCGTCCGAACATAGCCTGGCGGTGTTGCTTGGCAAGTCGCCGGCGGAGTTTTCGATGGCAGCGAATCCGCTGAATCCCGTCGATATAAGAATCCCGGCTGGGCTGCCGTCTTCGTTGCTGGAGCGTCGTCCGGATATTGCAGCGGCGGAGCGCGCGATGGCCGCGGCTAACGCCCAAATCGGCGTGGCGAAGTCGGCGTATTTTCCCTCGCTCAACCTGACCGCTTCGGGCGGGTTCGAAGCGGATACGCTGAGCGACCTGTTCAAATGGTCTAGCCGCGCGTTCCTGCTTGGACCGTTTGCCGGGACGGCGCTGGTTTTGCCGCTCTTCGACGGTGGCCGTCGCGCGGGGAACCTGGCGAACGCGCGCGCGACCTATGAAGAGGATGTGGCGACTTATCGGCAGCAGGTACTGGTGGCGTTCCGGGAGGTAGAGGACAACCTTTCGGACCTGCGCATTCTTCAGGACCAGACGAAGACGCAGGCTGACGCGGTCGCGGCATCGAGCCGGGCAGCGCAGATTTCGCTCCACCAGTACACCGAGGGCGCGACCCAGTATCTGGATGTGATTGATGCACAGCGTACTGTCCTGCAGTCGCAACGGGCGGCTGTACAACTGGCGGGGGAACAGGCGGTGTCGACGGTGAATCTGA
>NZ_JBAUSA010000596.1:0-5046 GCF_049581465.1 Caballeronia sp.
GTGTCCCTTAGAGAAAGACTGATTGAAAATTCACAGGTGCCAAGATGGACACGACAATCGTCTCCGACGCAACGGTTGCTCCCGGCGGTAGTGCCGTTCTCTTTGAGCTGGCCGCCCGTGGGCGGGTAGTGCAATGTTCAATTGGGCGTGACGCGCTCGAGCAATACTTCTGGCTCCCCAAAGGCGCAAGCGAAGTCAGGTTGCTCAAGGCATTCGGCGACGGACAGAAACGTATTATGGCCATCGCGGAGCGCAAGGCACTTAGATTCGCAGTCGATGCCATCGAGCTAAAGGCAAATGATTTCGAACGCTGATCCATATGAAGATCCAGATCTCCGGCCGGCAGTGCCCAGGTCGGATCACCTGATACGTCGACCATGCGCTTGTTGCGTGTGATCGTGCAAAGTCGGTGCAAACATGAAACCCGCCAGAAGGCGGGTTTTTTTTGCTGAACGCGATAGCACTCGCAGGGCCTCACTGACTGTCCAGCACGCGTCGGAGCACGCGGCACGGAAACACTGCGTCAGGCCTCACTCATTTTCGCTTCTCCTGGCTCGTCGCATTATCGCCGCGTGAGTCAGCTTGAACCGCGGGAACCCGCAGCGAGTCAATCGGATGAAATATCAGACTAAGCACATACTTAAAAACAAAAAGCGATCGCCCTCCGCCCGTTCGCCAAGTCTAGGTATTTCCCCGTGCGTGCCCACCAAACGAATAAATGCGCCGGAACTAAGGCCCGTTTTATGGCAGGCGTACGAAGTTCTTACCGAACATTAGTCCGAGCCTGAAGAAAACCCATTATTCAAGTGTGGAAATAAGGCGAAGCCAGCTAAAGAATTCACGAGATCGCGCCGATAAATATTTAGACGCTTGCCGGCCTGAGTTCCCATCCAGGTACGACGGTTTATAAAACGAGGCAACGACCCCATGAAACTTTCCGGCGACGCATTCAGGACAATGTGCCGACGCTATCGAACCGCTTGGCTTTCTGCCGTGGTCGGCCTTGCAGCATTGGGCCTGTTGAGCGCGATTGCGCTCCAGATTTTGTCGGCTCACAGGAACGCCGATGCGAGGCTCGCGCATGCCTTGCGCATAAAGAGCGACGTCGAAACGCTGCAAGCCGTGCACGTCGATGCGAACTCAGATTTCCTGAAAGGCTTGGGCACGAGTTTGGCGGCGTCCTATGCGTGGCCAGTTTCGCGAGTCGGTGCGGCAGTTCGTGGCTACGACGATCTCGAGCAGGCCTATGCCGGCGACCCGGCAAGCGCGAAGGTCGTGCGACATTTGCGCGACGCGACCGCTCAGTGGGCATGGCGCCTGGAAGGCGTGACGGCCGGCGCATCGCGTCGCGGCCCGGCGATCGAAATCGACAGTGTCGCGCTCCTGGCGGCGAACGAAATGCTAAGCGAGATCGCGCATGCCCTGGCCGCGTTGCGCATGGCGCAGGACAACTTTCTACGCGACAGCGGTAATGAAGCGGCCCAAAGAATGGCGTCCGAGCAGACCATCCTTGCGATCGCCGCCACCGCTTCAATTTTGCTTCTCATCTATGGCTTCATCGCAAATCACCGTGCCGGGCTTGCACGCGCGAAGGTGCGAATCGTAGCAGAAGAGGCGGAAATTCGTTTCCGGGAGTACTTCGAAAATCATCCGCTCGCGATGATGATCTACGACGTCAAGTCCCTTCGCGTGCTCGCGGGCAACGAGGCGGCGGCAGAGCAATATGGCTACACCCGCGCCGAGTTGACCACGCTAACCGTGACGTCGCTGCGGGCACCCGAAGAAATCGCGCCGTTTCTCGCGGACCTGGCGAGCTTCAAAGCGCGGTCTTCCGGTAGCGGCTCGGCAGGCGTGCGCCGTCACATGCATCGCGATGGAACGCCAATACTCGTCCAAGTCTCCTTTCATTTCCTGAAGTATGGCAACCGCGATGCGTGCTTCATCGTGGCGATCGACGTTACGGCGCATGAGCATGCTGAACGCGCGCTACGGAAGTCCAAGCGAATGCTGCAGACGGTTATCGACACCGTGCCGCATCGGATATTCTGGAAGGACAGCGAGTCACACTACGTGGGCTGCAATCGCGCGTTCGCGCAAGATGTAGGTCTGGCTGATGTCGCCCAGGTCGTTGGCATGACTGACGATCAGATGCCGTGGCACGAAGACGCAGGCCAGGTCCGGGCGCTCGATGCGCAGGTCATTCAAAGCGGTATCGCGCTTTGCGGGCATGAAGAGCATCGGCAGTTGCTGGAGGGCGAGAAGCGGTGGCTTCGGGAAACAAGAGTGGCGCTCGAGGACCCGCAGGAGCGTGCAGTCGGTGTATTGACGCTTTACGAGGATGTCTCCGGACGCAAGGATTCAGAGTTGGCCTTGCGCCTGCGTAGCCGCGCCCTCGACGCGATTGTCAACGCGGTATTGATCACGCGTCCGGGAAAGGCGGGGAACGTGATCGAGTACGCGAATCCGGCATTCGAGCGAATCACGGGTTATCGGTACGAGGACGTGGTGGGTTGTGACTGCAAGTTCCTGCAGGCGAATGATCGGAATCAGGCCGGTATCGACAAGATCAGGGAGGCCATTCGCGAAGAGCGTGAAGTCACGACCTTGCTGCGCAACTACCGCAACGACGGCTCGCTGTTCTGGAACCAGCTCTACATAGCGCCGGTGCCAGATGAACACGGCACGGTCACCCATCACATCAGCGTGATCAACGACGTGTCGGAAGTCGTTCAGTCGCACAACGAACTTCGAAGTCAGGCGAGATTCGATGCACTGACATCGCTTCCCAATCGCATCACCTTGGGTGAACGTCTTCAGCAGGCCATCGAACACGCTGCGTCAAACAGGTCTCGCGTGGCCCTGGTGTTCATGGATGTCGATCACTTCAAGGACGTCAACGATAGTCTCGGCCATAGCGCCGGGGATCGCTTGCTGCGGGAAGTGGCCACGCGTCTGGCTGCGTGCATCGGGCCCCAGGACACGATAGCGCGCTATGGCGGCGACGAATTCGTGCTGGTCGTGTCCGAGTCGCGCGAGGATGACCGGCTCGACAACATCCTCGCGCAAGTTCAGGCCGTGCTGGAGCGGCCGGTCGTTCTTGACGACATCGACTTGCAAGTTGAATTCAGCGTTGGCGTCGCGCACTACCCGGAGCACGCGGGGGATGCGGAGACCTTGCTCAAGAACGCCGACCTGGCAATGTATGGCGCGAAGAAGAATGGCCGCAACAGCGTCCAACGGTTCGTGCCGGCGCTTGCCCAGGCTGCCGAGGAACGCATTGCGTTGTCGCGGCGCATGCGGCTTGCGCTGAAAAACGGCGACTTCAGCGTGCACTATCAGCCGCAGATCGACCTGCGCACCAATCGGGTTACAGGCGTCGAAGCCTTGTTGCGATGGGTTGACCCGGAGTTTGGCGCTATCAGCCCGGCGTCGTTCATCCCGATTGCCGAAGAGAACGGCTTGATCGGTCCGATCGGCGAGTGGGTGCTTAACGAGGCCTGCACACAGGCCAAGATGTGGGAAAGAAAATTGCCGGACGTACGGATGTCGGTCAACGTTTCGCCCCGGCAATTCGGCCATGGCGATCTTCTCGAACTGGTGGAACGTGCGTTGGCGATGTCACAGCTATCCCCGTCGAAACTTGAACTGGAGATCACGGAAGGCGCGTTGATGACCTATGGCGCATTGCCGACGTTGCAGGCCGTGCGCAAGCTGGGAGTGGGCATCGCGATCGACGACTTCGGAACAGGCTATTCCAGCCTTGGCTATGTGCGGAACTTCCATGCCGACCGGCTGAAACTGGACATGTCGTTCGTGCGGGGAATTGGGGTGAGCCGCGAGGACGAGGCCATTACGCGCGCGATCCTGGCACTGGGGCGCACGCTTCAGTTCGAGGTGGTCGCGGAGGGCGTTGAAACAGCGGAACAGTTGACTTTCCTGGCGCTGGAAAATTGCAGCACGATCCAGGGTTATTACTTCGCGCATCCGATGACCGCATCGGTGGCCCAGGCGTTTATCGAGCAATACAACATGGGTGAGAGAGTGGGTGAGGAAGCCGGATTGCCCGTCTTGCAAGATATGCGATGAAGACAATCGTCGATCACCTCGCGAAGTACGCCAATGAGCTAAAACGACGGCCACTCAAGAGCCTCATTTCAAGTGCACGGACCCGATAAGGTCCGACAGCCCAAGCCAGAAGATCTGCACGCCGATGCAAAAAATCACGAAGGCAAAGAGCCGCATCGCAACCTGCGTTCCGACCACGCCAAGCAGCCTCTCCAGATGGCCGGCAAATCGCACGCACACGTAAATGCTCGCGCACAAAATCATGAGCGCGACCGACACGCCGACTAGATGAATGGGCGACAGTCCCGCTTTCGGCGATCCCGTCCCGAGCGCAATCGCAACGGCGATGCTGCCGGGTCCGACAGTGACGGGCAGCGTGAGCGGATAGAACGCCTTGGCGCGCAGCGAAGCCGGCCGATCGTGCGCGGGACCCGCCTGAACCGCCTCCCCGTCAGGGTCCTCGTCGTCATCTGGGGTTTGCAACAGGTTCCAACCCGCCTTGGCAATAATCAGCCCGCCCGCCACGCGCAACACGGGAATCGAAATACCGAAGAAAGAAAGTACGTACGCGCCAATGAGGAGCGACGCGAGCAGGATCACGAAGCTGTTGATCGCGATGCGTCGTGCCATCTCCGCCCGCTCGTCTAGCGACGCGTGCGGGACCAGGCTTAGCACGATGAACGCTGCGGCAGGCGGATTGATGATCGGAAACAGACTGGCTACGATCACCAACACTGTTTTAGTAAATTCTTGCAGCATGAATGACGTGTCCTGATTCTTTTTGATTTTTAGGTGCCGCCGCGTTTGTACGCCCACCGATAATGATAGTAGTGTTTCATTGCTTCATCCCCGGAAAAGGTAGGGCTTGGGCACGCATCCGGCCTGACCGTAATCTCAAATCCGGTCGGGTGGAACGTTTTTTGCTATTCGGTAGCCGGCGCAGAAACAGGATACAGCATCCCAAGTAAGCGTCTTCGCGCT
>NZ_JBAUSA010000597.1:0-13832 GCF_049581465.1 Caballeronia sp.
CTTGATCTTGTCGGCGCCGACCGCTTTCAGGATTTGGATCGCGCGCCCGGAAAAGCCGCACATCGGAAATTGCGCGGTGCCTTTCATGAACAGCACGACCGGTGCTTCCTCGACGATTTGCTTGATGCGTTCTTGCGTATCCATGGCGATTCCTGCGAGTGCGTTGCGTTGCGGGTTGTTAGGTATCGAATGCGTGCCAAACAGAGCGAAATTTGTGTGCTACCGATTTGAAATGATAGCGGATTTCAATGTTTATAGCTGAAGGCCGGGCCGTGGCGTGACGCGCTTCAGGCCGCGAAAACGCCACCGCTGATCCGTTCGATGCCAGCCAGATCGCGCACGGAGCGTACCTCCGACATCCCGCGTGCGGTCAACAGCGCGCGGACGTGTTCGGCTTGATCGAAACCATGCTCCAGCCACAGCGAGCCCCCGGCGCGGAGTAAAAACGGTGCGCGCTGGATGATCGTGCGGATAGCGGCGAGGCCGTCGGCTTCGTCAGTGAGTGCGGCGCGCGGTTCGAAACGCAGATCGCCAACAGACAAATGCGGATCGCCAAGGGCGATGTACGGCGGATTGCTCACGATCAGATCGAAGCGCAAGGACGGATCGATGGCTTCGGTCCAGTCGCTTTCAATCAACGTGAGCGGGCGGTCGACGCCGAGGAGGTTCAACGCATTCTGGGCCGCGACAGCCAACGCTTGCGGCGATTTATCGACGGCCCAGATGTGCGCTTGCGGGCGTTCGTGAGCAATCGCCACCGCAATGGCTCCGCTGCCGGTGCCTAGATCGAGCACGCGCGGGGTATCGATGGACGCGATGACTTCAAGCGCCGTCTCCACCAACAACTCGGTTTCCGGCCGTGGAATCAGCACGTCGGGTGTGACTTCGAATTGCAGCCCAAAAAACTCCCGCGATCCGACCAGTTGTGCAATCGGTTCGCCCGCTGCGCGGCGCTTCGCCAGCGTTTCGAAGGCTGCGACGCTTTCGTTTTCGAGTAGCTCCGCATCGCGCGTGATCAACTCGGTGCGACGCCAGCCGAGAACGTGTTCGAGCAAAATGCGTGTTTCGAGCGCGGGCAGGTCGGACGCGCGAAGCAAATCGGCGACGGTCGTCATTCCGAGTCGCCCAGCGCGGCAAGCAGTTCGGCCTGATGTTCGCTGACCAGTGCGCCGACCAGGTCCTCGATATCGCCATCCATGATCGCGTCGAGCTTGTAAAGCGTCAGATTGATCCGATGGTCGGTCATCCGACCTTGCGGAAAGTTATACGTCCGAATGCGTTCCGAGCGATCGCCGGAGCCGATCAAACTCTTGCGCGTAGCCGCTTCTTTCGCGTGTTGCTCATGCGCCTGCTTGTCCATGATCCGCGCGGCAAGCACCTTCAGCGCGCGATCCTTGTTCTTGTGCTGGGAACGGTCGTCCTGGCATTCCACCACGATTCCGGTGGGCAAGTGGGTCACACGCACGGCCGAATCGGTCTTGTTGATGTGCTGCCCGCCCGCGCCGGAAGCACGGAATGTATCGATACGCAAATCGGCCGGATTGATCACCACCTCGCCGAGTTCATCGGCTTCCGGCATGACCGCGACCGTGCACGCCGAGGTGTGGATACGCCCCTGGGTTTCGGTCGCCGGCACGCGCTGCACGCGATGGCCGCCCGATTCGAACTTGAGCCGCGAATAAACGTTCGCGCCCGCGATCCGCACGATCACTTCCTTGTAGCCGCCTAGATCGGACACGCTCTCCGACATGGTCTCGACCGACCATTTATTACGCTCGGCATATCGGAGATACATGCGAAGCAGGTCGCCCGCGAACAGCGCGGATTCGTCGCCGCCAGTGCCCGCACGGATTTCGATGAAGATATTGCGGTCGTCGTTCGGATCCTTCGGCAGGAGCATGGCCTGCAAATCGCGTTCGATGACCGCCATCCGCTCGCGCGCTTCGCCGACCTCTTCTTCGGCGAAATCGCGCATCGACGGATCGGCGAGCAATTCCAGCGCCGTGGCCTCGTCGCTCAACGCCTGGCGCCACAACGCGTATTGTTCGACGACCGGTCCGATTTCCGCGTTTTCGCGCGTGATCTTCCGATATTGATCCATATCGGCGGTGACGTCTTCGCGACTCATTAAGTCATTGAGTTCGGCCAGCCGGGTAGTCAGCTGGTCGAGCTTGCTTTGCATGCTCGTTTTCATGGGAGGCTGGAGCGTGGCTCCGGGGAAGGCAAGGATCAGGAACGCGCCCGCTTGAATTCAAAAAAGCGGCGCAACCGAAGAAGAGGCGACAGGGGCGCTAAGTTTCCGACGGATCGTTCGATCCGGACGAATGGCCATGCTTGTACAAGCCGCCCATCAGCTCGATGAGCTGGTCGCGATTCTCGTGGCTTGCACGGCTAAGCGCGTGCGTGGGGCCGTGAATCAGCTTGTTGGTGAGCGATTGCGACAACGCTTCGAGGACCGCAGCAGGTTCGTCGCCGCGCGCCAGCATCTTGCGGGCCCGGTCGACTTCCGTGCGGCGCAACGCGTCGGCTTGCGTATGCATGTGGCGGATCACCGGCACGATGCTGCGTGCGTCGAGCCATTGCATGAAGCCCTGCACGCGCGTGTCGATAATCGATTCCGCTTCGGCTACCGCAGCCTGCCGCGAAGCGCTGCCTTCGCGCACGATGGCGCCGAGGTCGTCGACGGTATAGAGGAACACGTCGCGCAGCTTGCCCACTTCCGGTTCGATGTCGCGCGGGACAGCCAGGTCGACCATGAAAATCGGCCGATGGCGGCGCGCCTTGACTGCCCGTTCGACCGCGCCCAAGCCGATGATCGGCAACGTGGACGCCGTGCACGACACAATAATGTCGAACTCGTGCATGCGCGTGGGCAAATCCGAGAGTGGCATTGAACGGCCGTTGAAGCGCTCGGCAAGCTTTTCGCCCCGCTCGGCTGTCCGGTTCGATATCACGAGCTCACGCGGCTTTTGCGCGGCGAAATGCGTCGCGCACAACTCGATCATTTCGCCGGCACCGATAAACAGCACGCGCTGACTCGAAATATTCTCGAAGATGCGTTGTGCGAGACGCACAGCCGCAGCGGCCATGGAAACCGACTGCGCGCCGATTTCCGTGTTCGTCCGCACTTCCTTGGCAACCGCAAAAGTGCGCTGGAACAACTGGTTGAGATAGGTGCCGAGCGCGCCGGCTTCAGACGCTGTGCGTACCGCGTCCTTCATCTGGCCGACGATTTGCGTCTCGCCGAGCACCATTGAATCCAGGCCCGATGCGACCCGAAACGCGTGCCGCACGGCTTCCGACTGGGGCAACGTATAAACGTGCGGCGCAAGCTCGGAGATTGGCAGATTGTGATAGTTCGACAACCAGTGAACGGCGGCGTCGCGCGCGGCTTTGTCGTCGGTGGCGCAGTACAGCTCCGTCCGGTTGCAGGTGGACAGGATCGCCGCCTCAGGCGCAGCCTTGCCCAACGGACCCAGCCACAGATCCTTCAGGGCGCCGAGGGCCGGTTTGATCTGGTCGAGCGGAAACGCCACGCGTTCGCGCAACGCAACAGGCGCAGTGTGATGATTGATTCCGATCGCGAGGAGCTGCATTTTTTGGGCTCAGGCGGCTTGAGGCTTACTGCCTTTGGTCGAGGCCTTGATTCAAGGCCTCCATGTGAACCCAATATTATAGCCTTTCCCGAATTTCTTCAGAAACGGGCGGAAGCGGGCTGTTCATCATGCGCTGGACATATTCATCCGGTTCGATCCGGTCCAGCTGGTAACCATAGCCATAAAGCGGCGTCAGGCGATAGCCGGATTCGGGGCGCAGGTGCAGCTTGGAGCGCAGGCGGGACGCGTGGGTGTCGAGCGTACGCGACGCCATGTCGCTGCCGCGCGGCCACACCACCTCCAGGATGTGTGCGCGCGACACCGCTCGTGACAGGTTCGAAAACAGCAGGCGGGCGAAGCGGAATTCCTTCGGTGTCAGCAAACAGTGATTTTCCGCGAAGCTCACGCTCAGTTCCGACGCGTTGAATCGATACTCGCCAAAGTGCTCGAGAGCAGATGTACGGATCGCGCGACGACGTGCCAGCACTTCTACGCGAGCCGCGAGTTCGGTGCATCGAACCGGTTTTGCTACGCAATCGTCGGCACCCGCTTTCAGGCACGCCACGATGTCGGATTCGTTCTGGCTTGCTGCCATCAGGACGATCGGCAATTGCGGCGCGAGTTGCCTGACGCGTTCGATGATTTCCGCACCGATCATGTCGGTGGTCTCATTCGCCGCGATCAGCAGATCGAACGTGTCGTGTCGCATCCGGTCAAGGAGCGCCGGCGCGCTTGCAAAAAAATGACAAAAGTGGCCGTCCAGGACTAGCGTCCGGCGGAGGAGTGCGGCGTGCTGGACGTCCGGGTCGATGATGGCGATTCGCATGATTTCCGACGCTGCCACGCGCGCTTCGGATGGTGTCGGGGAGGTGCCGGACAGCGTGGCGTAAGCTTGCCATCGCGATTCCAGCCCCCTAAACTCATCCGCTACGCGCGGGTTTGCGCCTTCCAAGCCTTCTAGGTTGACAGGATTGAAAATGCTAGTTCACTCATCCGCTTTAACCCATAAGCTTTGTCCGAATTTTGCCGGCGCGCGTCGCTGATGGGTTGGCCGGGTATCGTAGTTCTCGGTTGCGTAATCGGACTGGCGGGACGGTGGCTTCATCCCTTGCGGCGGGCGGGACGAGTCGGTTCGAAACCGGCCGGACGCGTCTGGGTAGCGGCGCTGGCGGGCGTGCTCGCGGCGATCGTCGCAAAAATGCTCGGCGATGTAATTGGTGCGTTCCACGACGGCGATTCCCTCGAATGGCTCGCGTGCTCACTCTTTGCGCTTGTCGCCGTGACCGCGACGGTCGGACTGGCGGCGCGACGTTGATTTTGATTTTGGGTCTCGGATTGACCCGTGAAGACATATTCCTGCAGGTAACTCCATGAACGATCGACTGAATCTCTCCGACGCCGCGACTTTCGCCGGCCGTATCGAACTCCTGCGCGGCGCGATGGCACGCGAGGCGCTGGCAGCCGTGCTGGTGCCGTCGTCAGATCCGCATCTCTCCGAGTATCTGCCCGGGCGGTGGCAGGGCCGTCAGTGGCTGTCAGGGTTCACCGGCTCGGTTGGGACACTGGTCGTGACGGCCGCGTTCGCCGGTGTCTGGGTCGATAGCCGCTACTGGACGCAAGCCGAAGCGCAACTCGCCGGAACCGGCATCGCACTCATGAAAATGATGGCCGGCCAGCAATCCGCCCCGCACGTCGACTGGCTTGCAGAGAATGTGGCGGCCGGCGATACGGTCGCCGTCGACGGCGCCGTGCTCGGCGTCGCTGCAGCACGGGCATTGAAGGACGCGCTGACGGCGCGCGGTATCGTGTTGCGCACGGATCTCGATTTGCTCGATGCCGTCTGGCCCGACCGGCCGGGCTTGCCATCCGAGAATGTGTACGAGCACACGGCGCCGCACGCGAGCGTTTCTCGCGCTGACAAGCTCGCTGACTTGCGGCGCGTGATGCGGGAGAGGGGCGCGCAATGGCATTTCATCTCGACGCTCGATGACCTCGCGTGGCTGCTTAACCTCCGTGGCGCCGATGTCAGCTACAACCCCGTTTTCGTCGCGCACGCGCTGATTGGACTGGACGACGCGGCGTTGTTTGTGGGCGACGGCAAAATTCCCGCTTCACTAACGGCCTCGCTGCTGGAAGATGGCGTGCGGGTCGAGTCCTATGCAAATGCTCACGCCGCGCTGGCCGCGTTGCCCGGTGGCTCTACCTTGCTGATCGACCCGCGCCGGATCACGTTCGGCTCGCTCGAAAAGGTGCCCGAGTCGGTCAAGATCGTGGAAGCGGTCAATCCGTCGACCTTTGCGAAATCCCGCAAGAGCGCGGTCGACGCTGCCCATATTCGCGCGACGATGGAGCAGGACGGTGCAGCGCTCGCCGAGTTTTTCGCGTGGTTCGAAGAGGCGCTCGGACGCGAGACCATCACGGAAGTGACCATCGACGAGAAATTGACGGCCGCGCGCGCTCGCCGCCCGGGTTTCGTGACGCTCAGTTTTGCGACCATCGCGGGCTTCAACGCTAACGGCGCGATGCCGCATTACCGCGCCACCGATTCCTCGCATTCCGTGATCGAAGGCAATGGTCTATTGCTGATCGACTCCGGCGGTCAATATGTGAGCGGCACGACGGACATCACGCGCGTCGTGCCTATTGGCGCCATCACGGCCGAGCACAAGCGCGATTTCACGATTGTGCTGAAGGGAACGATCGCTTTGTCGCGTGCGCAATTCCCGCGCGGCATTCGTTCGCCGATGCTCGACGCCATCGCGCGCGCGCCCATTTGGGAAGCGGGCGCGGATTACGGACATGGCACGGGACACGGCGTCGGTTACTTTCTGAACGTGCACGAAGGCCCCCAGGTCATCTCGCACTACGCGCCGGCCGAACCGTACACCGCTATGGAAGAAGGCATGATCACGTCGATTGAACCGGGGCTTTATCGGCCGGGGAAATGGGGCATCCGGATCGAGAATCTCGTGATGAACCGAGCTGCCGAAAAGACCGAATTCGGCGATTTCCTCAAGTTTGAGACGCTCACGCTGTGCCCGATCGACACGCGTTGCATCGACTTGACCCTGCTGCGTGACGACGAGCGCGCGTGGTTGAACGAGTATCACGCGACGGTTCTCCTACGCGTTTCGCCGCATGTGTCGGGCACGGCGAAAATCTGGCTCGAGAAGCGCACGCAAGCAATCTAGACGCAGCGGACAACGGAGCACGAAGCATGGCGATCAAGGCAGTGGTGTTCGATTTCGGCGGCGTGTTGATCGACTGGAATCCTGAGTATGTTTATAAGCGGCTGATACCCGACGATACCGAGCGGCGCTGGTTCCTGGGTCACGTCGTCGCGTCGGATTGGGTGGTGCAGCAGGACGCAGGCCAGACGATCGCCGATGCCAACGCCGAATTGATCGCCAAATTTCCTGAGCACGAGGCGTTGATTCGCGCGTTCTACGAGCGCTGGCCGGAGATGGTGGCGGGTGTGCTGGAAGAGGGCGTGGCGTTGGTGGACAAGGTGGAAGCGGCAGGCATCCCAATGTTCGGACTGACCAACTGGTCGGCGGAAACTTTTCCGTGGGCTTGGGAGCGATTCCCCGTCCTTCAGCGATTCCGCGAAGTGGTGGTGTCGGGCCGGGTGCGGGTGGCGAAACCCCATCCCGCAATTTTCGCGTTGATGTGGACCGAGATCGAGCGGCATTTTCCGGGCATTCAGCCGCAGGAAGTCGCCTTCATCGACGATAACGCCAAGAACATCAAAGCCGCCACCGCACTCGGCTGGAACGCCGTGCATCACACGACTGCCCAGCAGACCGAAGCGCAGTTGAGGGCGCTCGGCATGCCGGTCTGACATTACCTGGAGAGAAGATTCTTCAACGCGTTGCCGATCTCTTTGACCGTTTCTCCGGCGCCTTTTGCCGCGCCTTCCGTGCTCACGCCAAGCGCTTTCGCGAAGCCTGCCGCAAGCTTTTTGGTCAGGCTTTCGTTGAGCGAAAACTTGGGATCGCGCAGGTTGCCGTCGAGTTCGAAGTCCAGCTTGATCTGCCCGTGATCCTTCAATGCGGCGATTGCGGCTTTCGTCGGAATGGAGAGAAACGTGTCGAGCGGGTTGCCGCTATCCGATAACTGCAAACGGTTGAGCACGACTGTTCCGGGCGCGTGAATGTGGTAGTCGTGGACAGTGGCGTCGAGCGTGAGATCGATGGTGCCGCCCGTTACCCGGGTTCGCGTGCCGGCCTTTCGCGGCAAGTACGGATCGAGTGTGGTGACATCCACGTTGCGCAAGCTCGTGTGCGTCTGCGAATCCTTGTTCGCAATGACCATCCAGCCGTTGAAGCCGACCGTCCCGGTATGCGACGGGCCCTTGATCGTACCGGTCATGTCGAGCGCAGTCCGGGTGTCGAGCGCCGGCAAATGCAGGTTGTCGATATTCGCGCGTGCGTTCGAAATCAGTATTCGATACGGCGGGTTCTGCTCGAATTGATCGAAGAATTCCATCGCGCCGCGCTCGAACGCGACATGATCGATGAGCCGTTCCGGACGCACGCGCTGTTCCGCGTGGCTCGAACTGGCGGGCGCTTCACTCGTCGCTTCATTGAGACCCGGAAGCAGGTCGACCTGACCATTAGGAGAACGGGCGACCGAGAGATAAAAACCGTCAACCGTTACCTGGCGAATGTGCATACGGTTCGACAAGAGCGCGCGCATGTCGATGTTCATCGTCACCCGCTCGGCGCGCAGCGCGTCGTCGGTGGGCCAGCCTTGCGGGCCGCGCAGACGCACGTGGCTCAGCGTGATCCGTGCGTAGCCGACATCGATTTCCTCTACGGAGCCGAGCGGCCCGAGTGTATCGAGCACGCGTGCCTTTATCTCGTGCACCAGGAAGAACCAGCCGCCGACCGACGCCAGCGCCAGCACCGCCACGATCACGGCCGCCCACAGCGCGACCCGTCGCGCCTTGAAACCCGCCATGCCGAGTTCTCCCGTCAAAGCCGCGCGCGGGCGGCGGATTGGTCTTGCGTATCTTTGCTTATCGGACGATTGGCTTGTAGCGCAGACGTTTCGGCTTGGCGCCTTCTTCACCAAGACGGTTGCGCTTGTCGGCTTCGTACTCTTGATAGTTGCCGTCGAAGAACGTGACTTGCGAGTCGCCCTCGAACGCGATGATATGCGTCGCGATGCGGTCGAGGAACCAGCGATCGTGCGAAATCACCATCACGGAACCAGCAAATTCCAGCAAAGCGTCTTCCAGCGCGCGAAGCGTTTCAACGTCCAGATCGTTCGACGGTTCGTCCAGCAGCAACACGTTGCCGCCTTCGATCAACGTTTTTGCAAGATGCAAACGACCGCGTTCACCGCCGGACAACGCACCGACCGTCTTTTGCTGATCCCCGCCCTTGAAGTTGAACCGGCCGATATACGCGCGTGACGGCGTTTCATACTTGCCGACGGTCAATACGTCGGCGCCGCCCGAAATCTCTTCGAACACGGTCTTGTCCGCATTCAGCGCGTCGCGGCTTTGGTCCACATAGGCCAGCTTCACCGTCGGACCCTGTACGATTTCGCCCGAGTCCGGCTGTTCCTTGCCCGTCAGCATGCGGAACAACGTGGATTTGCCGGCGCCGTTCGGACCAATAATCCCGACGATAGCGCCCGCCGGAATCTTCATGTTCAGGTTATCGATCAGAAGCCGGTCGCCGTACGCCTTGCTCACGTTCTTGAACTCGATTACCTCATTGCCCAGTCGATCGCCGACCGGGATGAAGATTTCCTGTGTTTCATTGCGCTTCTGGTATTCCTGGCTATTGAGTTCCTCGAAACGCGCGATCCGAGCCTTTGACTTAGCCTGGCGTCCCTTGGGATTCTGGCGGACCCAATCCAGCTCTTTCTTCAGCGCCTTTTGCCGCGCCGATTCCGTCGATTCTTCCTGTTTCAGCCGATCTTGCTTCTGGTCGAGCCAACTGCTGTAGTTACCCTTCCATGGGATCCCGTGGCCACGGTCGAGTTCGAGAATCCATTCGGCGGCGTTATCGAGGAAGTAGCGATCGTGAGTGACAGCCACGACCGTGCCCGGATAGCGCGTCAGGAATTGTTCGAGCCAATCGACCGATTCCGCGTCCAAGTGGTTGGTCGGTTCGTCGAGGAGCAGCATGTCGGGCTTTTGCAGCAACAACTTGCACAGTGCCACGCGACGCTTTTCGCCGCCCGACAAGTGTTCGATCTTCGCGTCCCATGCGGGCAGGCGCAGAGCGTCGGCGGCGACTTCGAGCTGTTGCTCGGGCGTGCCGCCGTCGCTGGTTGCGAGGATGGCTTCGTATTTGGCTTGGTCGGCGGCGAGGGCGTCGAAGTCGGCGTCAGGTTCGGCGTAGGCCGCGTAGATGGCGTCGAGATTCTTCTGCGCGCTGAAGACTTCGCCGAGGCCGTCTTCAACGGCTTCACGCACGGTTTGCTGCGGATTGAGTTGCGGTTCCTGCGGCAAGTAGCCGATGTTCAGGTTCGGCATTGGCGTGGCTTCGCCTTCGATGTCCTTGTCGACGCCGGCCATGATGCGGATCAGCGTCGATTTGCCGGAACCGTTCAGTCCAAGCAGGCCGATTTTCGCGCCGGGGAAAAAGGACAGCGAGATGTCCTTCAGGATCTGGCGCTTGGGCGGCACGATCTTGCCGACGCGGTTCATGGTGAAGACGTATTGGGCCATTTGCGGATTCGGTTGTCTTGAGGTTTGCGGTTTTCGTTTTTACGGCGGGTTTCGGCCGGGCGGATGTCGGTTTTCAAGCCTCCGTCGGGAAACCCCTGGATTTAGTACGCGACGATGCGTTTCCCGCAGCGCGCGAGAAGTGACGACATTGTACTTCGACGGATATGGCTGTCTGGCAGGCGTTTCTCTGCTTTGACGCCGGCGCCTTCAGGGGCTTCGTCCGAACGCATCATGAGTCGAGCGCTTCCGGATTTTTCGCGCGTGTTTTATCTTCCGATGCCAGCCGGCGCGCGACCTTTTTCACGTCCTCTCCCGCAGGCAGGGTTTCTGGCCGGATGCCGCGTTCAAGCAGGGTCTTACGAACCGCTTCATTGTTGTTGATATGTTCCCTCGAGATCGCTTTTTCGCTTCCAAGCTTGTTCTGGCGAGAATTGAAGATGGTGATTTCGGCCGCGAAATCCTTTGCCTTGAGGATGATCGTGGGTGCGAAATCGGCCAACGGCCGCTTGGCGGGAACCTTCCAATGCGACTTCATTTGCTGGGTCGATTTTTCGAACAAGGCGTGGTCGCCTTTGCTCCGAATCATGCCGAAATCGTCGTTTCCACCGGTTTGTTCGAAAATCACTTCGGACAGCTCCTTTTCCGTGCTGGTCAGTTTCATGCGGGCGACCAGACGTTCTGAGTCGAGCAGACGTTGCTCGATCAACTCGGCACGTCGGGTCTGGACGGCGAAATAGGTCTGTGCAAACGCGATCTCGTGCTTTTTGGGATCGCCGTTTTGCGCGACCAGGTAGCAGGCGTAGCGCGTGAGCATGATGTCATCGACTTCGCGCTGGCTACCTGAGCCGAGGTCGACCATTTTCCTGACGTCAGGAAAATGGTCTGCGGCGGCATGACCCGACGTCTCGCAGGCGATCTCGGCTTTGTTCACGACCTTGACGAAGTTTTCCCACTTCGCATATCCAAGCAGGTGCTGGAGGTCGCGGGCAAGCCAGAATTCGACGCCGCTGGTGGTCCGCTGAGCATGCGCTTCGAAATGCTCGGTCAACGAGTAAATCAGTTCGGTCTTCATGTACACCGTCCAAGGTCGGTTGCGCTCTGGGCGGCCAAGGAGGCCTGGCGCAAAGCAATAAAAAAGCGGAATCCCTTTATCAGGGCCTCCGCTTTTAATGACCACCTCGAACGACGAATTATTACATCAGACGTTGAACAAGAAATTCATCACGTCGCCGTCGTGCACGACATATTCCTTCCCTTCAGCCCGCATCTTGCCGGCTTCCTTCGCGCCTTGCTCGCCTTTGAACGCAACGAAGTCATCGAAGGCGATGGTTTGCGCGCGAATAAAGCCGCGCTCGAAATCAGTATGAATCGCGCCGGCGGCTTGAGGCGCGGTATCGCCGACGTGAATCGTCCATGCCCGCACTTCCTTCACGCCCGCCGTGAAATACGTCTGCAATCCAAGTAGCCGGTAAGCCGCGCGAATCACGCGATCCAGGCCCGGCTCTTCCATGCCCATATCGGCGAGAAACTCATGCTTGTCGGCGTCGTCGAGATCGGCGATTTCAGCTTCGATAGCCGCGCACACCGCGACCACGGGCGCGTTTTCGGCCTGCGCGTGCTTGCGCACGGCGTCGAGATACGGATTGTTTTCGAAGCCGTTTTCCTTCACGTTCGCCACATACATGGTCGGCTTGGCGGTGATCAGGCACAACGGCTTGATCAGCGCGAGCTCGTCTTCGCTCAGGTCAAGACCCCGCACGGGCTTCGCCTGATCGAGTTGCGCCTGGATCTTTTCCAGCAACGGGACCAGTTTCGCTGCTTCTTTATCGGTGCCCGAGCGGGCGACTTTTGCGTAGCGATGGTGAGCCTTCTCGACCGTCGACAAATCCGCCAGCGCCAGTTCGGTATTGATGACTTCGATATCGGCGAGCGGATCGATCTTGTTCGCGACGTGAATCACGTTCTCGTCCTCGAAGCAGCGCACGACGTGCGTGATCGCGTCGGTCTCGCGAATATTGGCTAGGAATTTGTTGCCCAAACCTTCGCCTTTGCTCGCGCCAGCCACGAGGCCGGCGATATCGACGAATTCAACGATTGCCGGCACCACGCGCTCCGGATTGACGATGGCGGACAGCGCTCCGATCCGCGGGTCAGGCACTTCGACCACGCCGACGTTCGGTTCGATCGTGCAGAACGGATAGTTTTCGGCGGCGATGCCCGCCTTGGTCAGTGCATTGAAGAGGGTGGACTTGCCGACGTTAGGCAAGCCGACGATGCCGCATTGGAGGCTCATGGAATCCTTCGAACTGGTGAAACGGCGTGCGCCGCGTGGGTCAACGCTGGTGTTCGCGCGTCGCGGGTTCGATGCAAACCCCGGCAATCAACGCGTAGCGGGCGGCCACGTCGTGCGGGCCGGACAAACCGCTATTGTACCGCCGAGCGCGCCTGGGCTGGGCGGGAAGGCCGGTCGAGTGAGACCGCCGGGCTGACGGCGAGGGCGCGCGAATCGTGTTCATCGGGAATAAAGCCACGGGACCCGCGCGCAGCGAAAGCGTACAACCGAAGCTACTGCCGCAATGTCGCACGCCGCGGAAACGCAGTGTTTCCATCGAATCCCGGAATTTCCCGGCAGCTATAATGAGCGCATGAATTCCCAATCCAGAAATTTTCACGCAGTCGTTGTCGGCGGCGGTCTGGTCGGCAAGACGGCGGCCCTCGCGCTGACTCAATCCGGCCTGCGCACCGCGTTGCTCGCGTCGCCGGCTGCTGCGCCTGTCGCTGGCGAACCGTTCGATTCGCGCATCTACGCGCTGTCTTCGAGTTCGCAGGCTTTGCTTGCGCGGCTGCGCGTCTGGCAGGCGCTGGATCATGAAAAACTCGGCCCGGTGCTCGACATGCGCGTTTTCGGCGATGCCTTCGCCGAGCTTCATTTCTCGGCGTTCCAGGCAGCCGTCCCGCAATTGGCCTGGATTGTGGAGTCGTCGCTGATTGAACGCTCGCTCGACGCCGCCTTGCGCTTTCAGCCCAATCTCACCTGGATCGATTCGCGGGCACAAGGGCTGGTCATCCATGACGACGCGGCGCATCTCACGCTCGCCAACGGCGATGCGCTGGAAGCGGATCTGATCGTCGGCGCGGACGGCGCGCATTCCTGGGTGCGCGCGCAGACTGGCGCAAAGATGACTCGGCGGGATTATCGGCAGACGGGTGTCGTCGCGAACTTCAAGTGCGAAAAACCGCACGGCGAGACGGCGTATCAGTGGTTTCGCGATGGCGAAATCATCGCGTTGCTGCCGCTTCCGGGGGATTTCGCGTCGCTCGTCTGGTCCGCGTCAACCGATCACGCCGACGAACTTCTCGCACTCGATCCCGCGCGACTCGCGGCCGAAGTCGAGCGCGCGACGCAGAGCATGCTCGGCACATTGGAGTGCGTAACGCCTGCACGGGGCTTCCCGCTGGCGCTGCAAACCGTCGACCGGCTGATCGGGCCGCGCGTCGCGCTGGTCGGCGACGCGGCTCATCTGATACACCCGCTCGCGGGCCAGGGC
>NZ_JBAUSA010000598.1:0-2014 GCF_049581465.1 Caballeronia sp.
GCCCAAGCCCACGCCAAACCTGACCAATCTGCTGGTGAGTACGGAGAAGTTGTTGATCGTCGGGGCATCGACGGGCGGTACGGAAGCGATCCGCGAACTGCTGATGCCGTTGCCTCCCGATGCACCCGGCGTGATGATCGCGCAGCACATGCCGCCGGGCTTCACGAAGTCGTTCGCGCAACGCCTGAATACCTTGTGCCGCATCTCGGTGAAGGAAGCCGAGCACGGCGAGCGCGTGTTGCCGGGGCATGCGTACATTGCACCAGGCGATGCCCACCTCGTGCTCGTGCGCAGCGGTGCAAATTACGTGGCGCATCTCTCCGATGCACCGCCGGTCAATCGTCACCGGCCATCGGTCGATGTATTGTTCCGCTCGGCCGCTCAGCACGCGGGCAAGAACGCACTCGGCGTGATCCTGACCGGCATGGGCCGCGACGGCGCGCAGGGCATGTTCGAAATGCAGCAAGCCGGCGCGTACACCTTCGCGCAGGACGAAGCGAGTTGCGTGGTGTTCGGCATGCCGCGCGAAGCAATTGCAACAGGTGGCGTCAGCGAAGTCGTGCCGCTCGCCGAGATGACCCGGCGCGTGATGGCGCGGCTCAACTCGATGGGCGAACGCACGCAACGAGTCTGATGGCTTGAACAAGGCTTTAAACGAATACGACGAAACGAATACGACGGCGAATACGGGACGCGGCGCTTCGCCGCTTCAAGAAGAACACAGGAATTTGGCGAATTAAAGGAGCAGTGAGATGGTGGACAAGAACATGAAGATTTTGGTCGTCGACGATTTTCCGACGATGCGCCGTATCGTTCGAAACCTGCTCAAGGAGCTGGGTTTCGGCAACGTGGATGAAGCCGAGGACGGCGCGGCCGGCCTCGCGCGCCTGCGGGGCGGCGGTTTCGAATTCGTCATCTCGGACTGGAACATGCCGAATCTCGATGGATTGCAGATGCTCAAGGAGATCCGCGCGGACGCTACGCTGGCGCACCTGCCGGTGCTGATGGTCACGGCGGAATCGAAGAAGGAAAACATCATTGCCGCGGCCCAGGCTGGCGCGAGCGGATACGTGGTCAAGCCATTCACGGCTGCGACGCTTGACGAGAAGCTGTCCAAGATTCTCGAAAAGATGGCCAAGACCGGGGGCTGACCGTGGAAAAGACGACAGACGAAATGATTATGGACGCCGAGATGGAAGCGGCGATGGAAGCCTGGAACGCAGCCGCGATCGAATCCGCGACTGAAACCACGGCCCAACCTGCGACCGAAGCCGTGACCGAAGCCACGATCGAAACCGCGACGGACGCTGAGACGGAGCAGGATCAGGAAAGCGATGCATCGAGCGATCGGATCCTGGCGCGAATTGGCCAGTTGACCCGCACGCTGCGCGATTCCATGCAGGAACTCGGTCTCGACAAACAAGTCCAGGCCGCGGCCGTCATGGTGCCGGATGCGCGCGACCGCCTGAAGTACGTAGCGACGATGACCGAGCAGGCCGCCGAGCGCGCGCTGAACGCGATCGAACTCGCCAAGCCGGTCCAGGAAGGCATGCAGCGCGATGCCCAGGCGCTCGACGCCCGCTGGGACCAGTGGTACGGCGCGCCGATGGACCGCGCGGAAGTGAAGACGCTGCTGGCCGATACGCGTGGCTTCTTGCAGCAAGTTCCCGTTCACACGACCGCGACCAACGCACAATTGCTCGAAATCATGCTCGCGCAGGATTTCCAGGATCTGACCGGCCAGGTGATCAAGAAAATCACGGACGTCGTGCATCTGATCGAACAGCAATTGCTCGGCGTGTTGCTGGAGAACATCGCACCCGAGCGGCGTGAGCAGTTTGCGGCTCAGGCGGCTGCGCTGGCGGCATCGGCGACGACGACTAACGAAGCGTTGCTGAACGGTCCGCAGATCAATCCTGAAGGTCGCACCGATGTGGTCCAGGACCAGACGCAAGTCGACGATTTGCTCGCAAGCCTGGGCTTTTAATTCGCCTTTGATTCGCCTTTGATCGCT
>NZ_JBAUSA010000599.1:0-1909 GCF_049581465.1 Caballeronia sp.
CGGTTTAAAACGCGTTTCTTTGCTTCGTTTCTTTGCGCGTTTGCAAAGAAATGAAGTTCCGCCCCGAACAGGGGCTAACAGAAATAAGCAAGAAAATCCGACTTAAGCAGAACGACCACGCGAGCAGGAGGACTCCACCCGAACCCCACACTTACCGCAAGCAGAACCCCCCTTAGGCGCCCTAACGCCGAAAAACCCCGAGTAAGAGCGTCGCCAGAAAAATCACAATAAAGATGAAGAACAGGATCTTCGCGATTTCGGTCGCACCACTAGCGATACCGCCAAAGCCAAAGAATGCCGCGATGATCGCGATGATGAAAAAGATGACAGCGTAACGGAGCATGAAGCCCTCCAGGGAGTCGGTTATCGGAATGGTTCGCGTGCTGGCTGACGCCGTCGCCGCCTTGCCCACTTGAACGAAGCCGCTGCGTGCGGTGACGAAGGATCATGGAGCAACCATCGTGCCCAAGGAAGTTGCATTCAGTAAAACAGGGTCATAAAAACGAAAAGCCGCACTGCGTTGCGCAGTAGCGGCTTTGGTGACGCGTCAGAAGGCGCGTGGCGAAACGAAAAGGGGAGGCTTATGGGCGGGGCGTGGCACTGTCGGGTTCGTCGTCGAGATCGTCCTCGTCGGCGTTATTTAGCGCATCCGGCAGGTTGTTCTTGAGTTCGTCGCGTTCAATCTGATCGGCGAGATCCAGGGACTTCCGTGTTGCAGGACCGGACGGGCGATTTGCTCCAGACATGGCGTACTCCTTGGGAAATTTCAAAGCCGCGCCAGTGGGCGCGAGTTGATCGGGTCAGCAAGCTGTTCGTACACGCCTGTCGAATCCCCGTCACAGCGGAGTTGCGCAGTTTTTGCCGCTCCTGACGGCTAAAGTTGCAAAGGAAACGAAAATTTTGCGCGACGGCAGGCGGAACCAGTATGCACCGCTTGGAGGCGAATGGGCGAGCGCGTGGAATTGCTTAACAAAATCAGTGTCCTGCCCACGCATCGTTACTTTTTGTGCAATGCGTGGGTGCAGTTTGGGCGTCGCGTGGGGCAGCTTTGGCCCCTGTCTTTTTAGCGCAGCGCGTGCGCAACAATTGGATAGAGCGACAGCACGAGCAGCAACGCCATAGTCCAGTTGAACGTGCGCAGATAACGGGGTTGCATCAGCACTCGGCGCAGCGACGTACCGAACGCTGCCCACAAGGTGATGCACGGAAAGCCGACCACGATGAACACCAGCGCCATGAATATGGCATTGAGCGAAAGGCTTGAATGCAGATGAATGGTGGTTGCCGCGGTGAGGACCATCATCCATGCCTTCGGGTTGACCCATTGAAACGCGGCCGCTTCGATAAAACGCATGGGCCTGCGTTCGCCGTCACGAACCTGCACAGTCGATGAGGTCGCGATCTTCCATGCGAGGTACAGAAGATACGCGACGCTCAGCGTTTCCAGAACGGTATAAAGCCACGCGAAGCGCGCAAACGCCTGCGCCAGGCCGAGGCCGACGAGTGTGCTCAGGATCGCAACGCCCGCGCTGATGCCGAGCAAATGCGGCAACGTGCGGCGAAAGCCGAAGTTGACGCCCGAGGCCAGCAGCATCGTGTTGTTGGGGCCGGGCGTGATCGAGGTCACGAGTGCGAAAAGCATCGCCGCGGGAAGTGCGGCGAGGAGCGTGGCGGTGTCGAAGGACATGGCGATTCCTGGTTCCGGGGGGTGCTGGGCTAGCTGCTGGGATACCTACAGGGCTAGCTCACGTGACGGTACAGTGTATAAAAAGCGAGCTGTACAGTACCGGTACAGATGGAGCGGTCGATTCCAATACGGTAGGGGGTCGTTCGCTGCGCTCTCTTTGATGTTGCGGTGGGCGGGGTGCTGCTCGCGGCGAGTGTGGGGTGAGCGTTGAGTCCTTCTGCT
>NZ_JBAUSA010000600.1:0-1697 GCF_049581465.1 Caballeronia sp.
CCGTTGCGTCGACCGGCCTACGGGGCCGAATACGGCGGATCCGCTTCAGCCAGTTCTCATCGGACTGATCGGCCGTGCCCGCGTAAAACAGGACTACCTCTGGCGTAACCGCCCACCCTGTAGTGCTTAAACCAGGGTAGAGGATTTCCGCAGTTGCCTGATCGCCAGTGACAAGTAGCCAGGGTTGCTGGTAACGCCATCGCCAGCCATACGCCTGTTGCATCGACAGCTTGAAACGGCTGACTCGCTGCGAAAGAAAGTCAATCTCCACTGCCTTTGTCGCGCCTAACTTGGCCGCCGGATCACGCTCGTACCTGCCTGCGTTGCGGCCGGGCGAACGACTCGCTACATATCGCCACGCCGCCGTCAGCCCCCCTCTCACCAGCAGCAATGCCGCGCCGATAAGCAACACGCCAATGACGCGAGTCGACGGCGAAGGGTCAATCGCTGAACCCTTGAAATAGGCGAGGACCGCCATCCCTACAGTGACAGATCCGATGAAAACCCAATAACCCGCGAAGTTACGCAACTTCATTGAATGATTTCCATGTCATGCTCGTACGCTATCGGTTGCACCACCGCCAGCCGAAGCGCGTTCTCGCGAGTGAGAACAAGTTGCGGTTCTGCGGTCCGCCACGCACGTTCGATCGCGAGCGCGACGGCCAACCATGCCCCAGCCGCGCCCGGATTCCCGAGTGCAAGGTCAATATCGTGAATGCCCGCAAAGTCTTCTGTTTTCGACGCCTGCAACTCGAGGGCTGCCGAATTCTTTAGGAATGCGGCCTTATCTTGACCCGTCAATCCTGTCTGCCACACCTGATTGACCTGCATGCCGGACGTTTGCCCCCACACCAGAGCCTTCGGTAGTGAGGTTATGAAATCCGTCGTGTCGGACTGGACAGGCCGGTGCAGCAGCGCTACAGGTTTCAATCCTCGGCGCTCCGCGAGTGGCGCCCATCCGAGCAGCAGCGCTACACCTGCTTCAGCGCTTTTCTCCGGCGGCTCGTCGTGTAGTTGTGCGGAGACATACAACGTGAAACGCTCCAGCGCCGGACCGCCCTTGATGTCCAGCCATTCGTCGAGCGCCATCAATCCCTGCTCCGGGTCCAACAACAACGTTGATGCATTGCGATAACCACACTGCTGCCAACAGGTCTGCCACGTTTTCAAGACCTGCCCCCGGTCGATGACTGTTGGAATCTGAAGGCGTACAGCGAATGGGACATCGACGGGAAGGCTGTCGAGGGATTCCTTGATCTGGCCGAGCAACTGCATGAATAGGGGCCGGTATCGCCCCGGCCTCTCTTCGTCCTCGTCCAGAGCAAGCGCCGTATGGCGAACTGCGTTTTCGCCAGAACGCGGCGTACTCGCCTTGAGCACACGCTTCTTTTGCGCAATGGCCGCTGCCACACCGGCGCTGCCAGCATCCATCGCCGTGACGTATGCCGTGCCCAGCACCGCCAGTGGCTCCTGTGCGAATTCGGTGGCTTCGGCCCGGTCACTCTCCAGCGCCTCCTTCTCGGCCCTGAGCCGGGTCATTTCCTCGTCGTAGTAGAACAGCCGCAGACCGAACGCCGCGCACCAGCCGATAGCCGGAAACACCAGCAAACGCACCCAGAACCACACCGACGTTGTCGGTTCGTCCTTCGGCCAGGTCAGCAGCGTCAATACGACACCCGCCAGCATGACAACGACGA
>NZ_JBAUSA010000601.1:0-1980 GCF_049581465.1 Caballeronia sp.
CCTTGAGACTGCGCGTATGACTCGCAACATCAATTCGGTTAAGGCCCAAATGATTGGCGCCGGCTCGAAGCAGTTCGCTGAATGGATTTCTACCGATGCTCCATTCCAGGCCATCACCGCAAACCCGAAATTGATTCGCGAAGTCGAAGTTAAAAACGTTGCCTTGCTTGAAGACTCAACCGCCCTTGTTGAATTCACGACAACAACTTCCCAAGCCGGTGCGACTGGCAAACCTGACGTCAAGACGTTCGCGCTGACGATTCGGTATCAGATCGTCCCGCCGACCGCCGACGCTGCCCTGACGGCCAACGCCTTCGGAATCTACGTTCCGTTCTTTAGCCTGCAACGCACGGCATGACCATGACGACCTCTCGAATTCGCCTGAAAGCTCTTGCCTATATGCCGGGCGCGTTAGCCCTGTGCTGCATCCTCTTTGTCGGACAAGCAGCAGCCGCCAAAAAGCCAGTGGTGGATTCGCCCAGCCTCGCGGCGGTTGCCGGCGATCCAATGAACCCGTTGAATCCGTTCAATTCAGGCGCTGACCCCGTCACGATGCCTGATGATGCACGCCTCGGCGTGTTTCCCTATAGCCGTGATCAGATCTACAAAGTCCTGACGGCGCCGCTTAAGCTCACAACGATCGAACTGGAACCGGGAGAATCATTAGTTGCCGACCCAGCCATGGGAGACAGCATCCAATGGGAAATCGACACAGACGGCGCGAACCACATTTTCGTCAAACCGCACAAGCCCAACCTGGTCAACACGCTGCATATCACCACAAACAAGCGGGAATACGATTTCACGCTGATCTCGTCACCCGCTGGTGGCTTCTTCTACCAGACCGTAAGGTTTCAGTACCCGCAATCACTGATGTCGAGGGTGAAGGCGCGGGAGACGCTAGGCGGCCGCACTTCAGATGATGGCACCGGTCGCGGAAGCACCGATTCGGGTTCGATCAACGTCGCGCCTGACAAGCTGAACTGGGACTACAACGTCAAAGGCCACGCCGAATTCACTCCGGAAGTCGTATTTGATGACGGCCGCTTCATTTGGATGCGTATGCCGGCGAAAGCGCAGTCCTGGCCCGTTCCGTTCATCAAAGATCACGGAGATGATGTCGTGGCGAACTTTATTCGTCGCGGCGATTTTCTGGTTCTACAACGCTTGGCCGACGAAGTTGTCTTGCGCTCGGGCAGCGACGAAGTGACGATCACCCACGGTCGCCAGCGCTTCCTCGGAATGTTCTGATCGCCATGGCAAATCAATCTCCGAATCCACTTTCAAGCGAGGAACAAAGATCGCTCATCAAAGGAAAGCTGCCTCGCAACGCCATGGTCAGCATCGGCGTTCTTGTCGCCGTCTGTATCGGCAGTATGGGCTTCTTCTACGAGCTGAAGGCGGCCGACAAGGCAGCTGCGGAAACGAAGGAAAAGAAGGCGGCGGCGCTCGCGGAAGGCACTGCAGATGTGCCAGTGGCGCAGCAACAGCAAGACATGGACGAGATCATCCGCCAGCAACGAGAGCAAGCAGCTTCGGACGCCGTCGCTTCGACCGTCACGGTTACGACGTCGCCAACGGCCACGCGGCCCATGCTCACTGGAGATGACTTTCGCAACGATATCAACAAGGATCCGACCGGCGAGCTCGCGGCTAAGAGCGATGCGGACATGATCTACACATCGCCAATTTTCAAGCAAAACGGGGCGACGCGTAACAGGCAAAGCTCGACCCCAGCCATACAAGACGTAATCACTCCGGCACAGATGCATGCCGCTCTGCAACCTTCTGGCAGTACCGCTGCCGAACAGATGGCCGTCCAGTTGGCGAAGCAGGGACAAGCGCCGGAAAATCGGGACAAGGAGTTTCTGCAAGACGCAGCTACGCAGAGCGGTATCATCAGGACAACGTTCAACAGGCGGGCCACCGGATGCACGTTGACGCCGCCACACAACATCCATGTCACGGCCGTTGAAGGCT
>NZ_JBAUSA010000602.1:0-2482 GCF_049581465.1 Caballeronia sp.
ACATGGCCCGCCATGCGCCCGCGGACGGCGACGGCCGCGCAGCGGCTAACACTGCGCCCCCGACTGTGCCCCGCCGCCCCACCTATCCAGAACTGGAGGTGCTGGACTACTTCAGGGAAACCTGGTCCAGGGTGAGTACCGAGAGACAGTTGCGGCACTCGCTTGCGCACGTGCCCGGGAACGCCGGTCCGCTCAATTCGAGTAGCCTCGTGCACCGGTCGCTCTCGCTGATGCGCGAGCTGTCGCCGGGATATCTCCAGCAGTTCTTGTCGTACGTCGACGCCTTGTCGTGGCTGGAGCAGATGAACGGCGGCGGCGCCCTGGCGGATAAAGATGCGCCTCGCTCCGGGAGCGCCAGGAAGAGTGCCCGGGGCAAATCACGCTAGTAGCGCCGTATATCGTCAACTACAAGATGTCGAGCGTGGCACCGTCGTCTCAGAAGAGTGGCGCGCCGATCTATTGGACTAAGGTCCAATTGTTTCGCCAGAAAAATAGGAGCAGATTGCCTATGAGCAAGCGATTGTAGTGGCAGATCCGCGTTTCTCCCTGGGGATCTATTGGCCAACTGGAGCGAGCAATGCAAGCAATCAACACATTCAAGCTGATAGGTAGCGCATTGATCGTCGTGGTATCCCTCAATGCGTGGTCGCAGACTAGCGAACCCACTGCGACGTCGACTCAATCCACCGTGGCGCCCAGTGGGAAAACCGTCAGACAGGCGAATCGCGCACTCAGCAGCAAAGTGTTTCACGCGCTCACGAAAGGCGGCGTCAAGACTTCCGAACTTAACGTAATCGCAAAAGGCGGCGCAGTGGCGCTTGCGGGATCCGTTCCTGAGGCCAGCCAGATCGATAAGGCGGGCGCGATAACAAAGGGTGTGCCCGGTGTGACGTCCGTGAAGAATGATCTGACAATTAAAGAAGTGGGTCAGTAGTCCTTCTTGATCATGTCAACCGGCTCGCGCCGGCCGGATGACTCCCTGGAGAAGCGGGAGCGTGCAGCATGTCGTCTTCCTGCGGCCAACTGACTTCATGATAACGATCGCTTAACGGTTGTTCACGGAGAATGACATGCACAAGCAAACTGACTGTTGTCCGGTGGCCTCCTCCCATGGCGTGGGTAGACGTACTCTCCTGAAGACCGCGCTGGGCGTCGCAGCGGGTGGGCTCGCGGGAAGCATGGGGAGCATTGAATCGGTTTACGCGGCGGCGCTATCGAAGGCCGAGCGAGACAAGTTGACGCCGGACGAGATTATCGAGAGCTTCAAGCAGGGAAATAAACGCTTCCGTTTGGGCAAGATGCAGCCTCACGATTATTTGGCGCAAAAAAGAGCGACTGCCGCCGGGCAATATCCGGCGGCGGTGATCTTGAGTTGCATTGACTCGCGGGCTCCGGCCGAGATCATCCTCGATACGAGAATCGGAGATACCTTTAACGCGCGTATCGCGGGCAATATCGCTAATGACGATCTCATTGGAAGCCTGGAGTTCGCGTGTGCGGCGGCCGGCGCTAAAGTCATATTGGTCATGGGGCACACCGGATGCGGGGCAATCAAGGGAGCCATCGATCACGTTGAACTGGGAAACCTGACCGCTCTCCTGGCCAAGATCCGACCCGCTGTGGATGAAACGCAATACGCTGGCGACAGAAGCAGTAAGAATAATGAATTCGTCGATGCGGTAGCAAAAACCAATGTTCGACTGACGATCGACGCCATACGAAATGGCAGTACTGTGTTGGCCCCGATGGAAAAGGATGGAAAAATAAAAATGGTTGGGGCGATGTACCACTTGAACGGCGGCGTGGTCGAATTCTTTGCCTGACGTTTTTTCTTCCATACCCCAGGAGTATGGAAGTAGTTGTAATCGGACTTGGACAGCGCGACGCGTAGTTCGTAGCATTGTTCCAAGGAGATAAGCAATGACTGCAGAGCAAGTGAAGATCGAGGACGTCGAGACGATTCTGGTCGATGTCCCCACCATTCGTCCCCATCGGCTGTCCGTGGCAACGATAAATTGCCAAACCCTCGTCCTGGTCCGTATCCGTTGCTCGGACGGCATAGTCGGGCTGGGCGAAGGCACGACCATTGGCGGCCTCGCTTATGGCGAGGAGAGCCCGGAAAGCATCAAAGTCAATATCGACACCTACTTTGCGCCGCTGCTCAAAGGCCAACCGGCGACGCGGCCCGGCGCTGCGATGCGGCAGTTGCGTTCACACTATCAGGGCAACCGGTTCGCCAAATGCGCCATTGAAACCGCATTGTTCGACGCGCAGGCGCAGCGTTTGGGCGTTCCGCTGTCCGAATTGTTCGGCGGCCGCCTGACGGATTCGGTCCAGGTTGCATGGACCCTGGCAAGTGGCGATACCCAGCGCGATATAGAAGAAGCCCGGCAGATGCTGGAAACCCGGCGGCATCGGGTGTTCAAGCTGAAGATCGGCCGGCTTCCCGTGACCGACGACGTCGCGCATGTGCTCGCGATCC
>NZ_JBAUSA010000603.1:0-2791 GCF_049581465.1 Caballeronia sp.
CCCAGGAACAGCCCACGCACATGAAACCGTCGGGCTTGTTTTGCTGTACAAGCACACGGCTCGTTTCAATCGGTGCCCTTTCTTGAATCAATGCGCTAGCGACCGCTTTTACCGATCCCCAGCCGCCACTGGCGTGCTGGTAGGCGTCCGTTTCCTTATGGACGGTGCTCATGTCTGGCTCCCCGGGACAAATGATTCAACGTACTCGCAACTCTTGTTCCCTATAGTGTGCTTACTGGGTAAAGCTCGGCGCGTGACGTCGCTCGCGCGAGGGTCTCGAGCACTTGCGCCAAGCGGTTGAACGTAAGTACGACCACCGGTATCTTTGGAGGCGCATTCGTGGCGGGGCGGTCGTCCCTCGCGTCGTTGACGTTCTTCATCACGCAAGCGCAAGCTTCCAGCTGTGTTCGGTACAAAAGACGTCATCGTAGCCATCCGGTCCGAACGCCTTGAGCTGCGTCGTCGAAATGCGGCGACATGACGGGCGGACGGGCAAAGTATCAGACATGGCGTTTCAAGCAACGGATGATGCCGCCTGAAACGCAAAACGCGGTCCCGGGGTCCGGGTTCAGCCCGCGTCAGAATTCACTCTTGAGCCCGTTCCGGCAAATGGGTCAGCGCAATCCAGCGGGCAGGGGTGCCAGCATGGCGTTGGCCCGCGCTGACTTGACTGATCGCCATTGAAAATCTTCTACTACCGCCTGCTCACGGAAGGCAGGAATCGCACTTGCTGGCGTGTCAACAAGAAGGTCCCGTATGAAACCCCCTAGACATTGGAGTGCACCATGCCGTCCGAAAAAATATCCACTTCGCGCCGCACTGTGATGCAGGGCGCGACAGCAGGGCTTGTTACGGCAGTGGCAGCACGGGCCGTCGCACAGACCGATGTTTCCAATTCGACAGGAACCACAATGGCGAGTCCACCGCAGGACCCGCGCACGCTCTACCCGCATCCGCCCTTTCCTGCCCAGGAGCAACCGTGGCCCGGCCTCGCGGGCCGCATGACGCCGCGCCCCGATCAGGATGGCCAAGCTGTCGAGGGGGGCTGTGCAGCCGCGTCGAATGCGGCGGCGCAGACGTGGATGCGCGCGAAAAAAGCGTTCGTGCGCATTCTCCTCATCGAGGAGGTGATATGACAGTTGACAGTAAAACGGCTTCCTCAACACACGAGACCGCTGAGTCCCAGTTTTCCTCGTATGCGACGCCTTTGGTCGATGATGCTATCTCCCGCGCGGCTGCGCTGAACGCGGACCCTGACGCGGAGGTCTTGCATAAACTGCGCATCGCGCTACGTCGCTTGAGATCGCTTCTGTGGGCGTATCGGCCGCTGCTCAATAAGAACTTTGATGATCAACAACGGGCGTTTTTTAAATATATTGCAAGTGCGGCGGGTAAGACCCGTGATTGGGACATTCTCATCGAATTGCTCAATGACACGCTGCATGTTAAGCAAACACCTATCGATAGTCTTCGGGCAGCTCGTAGTGGCGCGCTGACTAGCAGCCGGGAGACGCTGTCCGGCGCGAGTATCAAGACGGCACTTCGCGGGGCGCTCAAAAATGCAAACAGGGACTTGAACACGGCACACAAACGCACGCCCTTGTCGCAGTTTGCACGCAAGCGTCTCCAGTCTGCGGAGGGGGCTATGCACAAGCGAATGCGCCGGGCGTCGCATGCGAAGCGCTCCGATTACGCGACGTATCATGAAGTGCGTAAAGCCTGCAAGAAAGTTCGATATCTCCTGGAGTTTTTTGAACCACTACTGCCGAAGAAGCAGCTTGAATCGGCGAAGGAATTGAAAAAAATCCAAAAGCGATTCGGCGCGTTGAACGACGTCGTTGCCAGCAAGGAACTGCTTCGGGGAAAGCGCGACATTTTTCCAGACGACGCATCCGCGGACAATGCGTTGGCCGCCTTGGAGAAGGAGCGTAAGCGCCGCGTTCGCGCGGCCTCCAAACTACTCTAGCAAACAGGCGGCGGCCATGCGATCCACACTAACGCTGGCGCAAGCGCGCAGCGCTGCCGGTTGATGCAGTCATGGCCTCCTCACTGCCCATCAGCATTCGTGCCGACCAGCAACCGGAACGCCTCGATCAATGCCGGCGCTGCGCGCTGTGGGAAGCAGCGACACAGGCCGTTCCAGGTTCGGGTCCGCATCGAGCGCCGTTGATGGTGATCGGGGAACAACCCGGCGATCAGGAAGACCTGCAGGGCAAACCGTTTGTCGGTCCTGCTGGCGCCTTGCTGGACAGCGCGCTCGCGGAGGCCGGCGTGGACCGCAAGCAAGTCTATGTAACCAACGCGGTCAAACATTTCAAGTGGGAACCGCGTGGCAAGCGGCGCCTGCACAAGACACCGGCGCAACGGGAAGTGGATGCCTGTCATTACTGGATCGAACGCGAATTGGCGGAGCACGATCCCACCGTCGTCGTTGCTTTGGGCGCGACCGCATTGAAGTCGGTGCTGCAAAAATCGACCGTTAAATTGCAGGCTTCGATGGGCGACGCGATCGAACACGATGGACGTCTGGTCATCGCGACTTTTCATCCTTCATACGCGCTTCGCGCCCCCGATGCCGGGACCCGCGAGAGGGTGTATCGCGCGATCGTGGAGGCTTTCAGGCACGCACATCGGCTGATCGAAAAGCATTCAAAATAGCCAGGGAGGAACGACATGACGACCACATCGAAGAACAACAGCAACGGTAAGCGCAAGACCTCCCGTCAGAAACACGCCAGGGCAAAAACGAAGCAGCGCTCGAACCCGGGGCGCTGGTCGCATCACGTGATGG
>NZ_JBAUSA010000604.1:0-6900 GCF_049581465.1 Caballeronia sp.
TGGCACAAGAGGCGCCGACCGACTAAACTCACGCCGAACCCATATTCGTTCGCTTGATCGCGATGAGGCGAAAGGTCTGCCTTACCCCATCCGAGATCGGCCGCACTATCCGCGATCGAAATATCTATCGACTAAAAATATTCGATGCGGCCTACTGTTGACAAGTCGGTTACCAGTATTGGTCATGCGAGTACACGTCCGCGTGGCGACAATCCGGAAGAGCAGGGTGCGATCGACTGCAATACAGCGCGTTTGACCGCTCGGCAAAATCATCTGGAGATTCTGTGTGACTTGACAAGCAGCCGGGGTGATGTCATGGTTGGTTCTTTATCGATGTATATGCAACTGTGGTGGGCGGGCGCTTCGAACGTCGCCCGGACACGGTTGGCAAGCAGAGGGTCGATGGTATGTTCACAGATTGTTATTGCACGCAGTTTCGCCGGTCAGCTAACAGATTGACGGGTATCTATGACGAGGCTTTGCGGCCAGTTGGACTGAAGATCACGCAGTTTTCGTTACTGAGGGCGCTTGAGCGGCTAGGAACGGCGACCTACAACGAGATCGCTGAGGATGTAGCACTCGACAAGACGACTATCTCGCGGAATCTGAAGGTTCTCATCAACGCGGGATGGGTGAGCGTGAGTGTGGCGGCCGACGAAGATGCGCGATACAGATCCGCTCGACTCAGCAAGGAAGGGGTGAAAAAACTGCGTCACGCGGAGCCCTACTGGCGGATAGCCCAGCGACGCGTCGAAGATGAAGTGCAACGATTCCTTAACGGCCCCGCCAACATGCAATTGCTGGAGGCGTTGGAGTCGCTGCAGCAGGTCCCCGTGAAGTGACGTCGTAAGTCAGGCTTCGTTGGTTGTAGGGCAACACAGACGCGCAGAAAATCACGTTGACATTTGACGCGCAACGTATAGGATGTACCTACATCTAGGTGTATCCGACGTTCGATCAATAGTCAGGAACATTTTCTCGGACAAATAGATGTAGATACATCTGTTTGACGATTTCTCGCCAGCACGGATCCAGACCTGGTGGGAGATCCGCGATTGAATCCAGTTAGTTAAGGAGATATGAGATGCCTACCTACGTAGTTAACGCGATGCAGAATCTTCTGACGCCTGGTGAGAAGAAGCAGATCGCCCAGGAAATCACGCGGGCGCATAGCAGCGCAACCGGTGCGCATGGTTTGTTTGCGCAGGTGATCTTCAACGAGATCCCGTTGGGTAGTCATTTCATGGGCGGCGTGCTGATCGAGACCAAACAGGTGTACGTGCATGGCCACATCCGCGCCGGTCGCACTGAGGCGCAGAAGAAACTGCTTCTCGATGACGTTATCGAGGCCGTGATCAAGATCACTGGACTCGAGCGGCGTTGTTTGTGGGCGTACATCTCGGAGCTCGCTCCCTCGAACATGGTTGAGTACGGCCGGGTCCTGCCGAGGCCCAGTTCGGGATCTCAGTGGCTTGAAGCGCTGTCGCAGGGAGATCGTGAGTACATGCTGAGTTTGGGTAACGCGCAATAACTCAAAAAAATTGCGAACTTTGAGAAAACGGATCGAAACAGCATGGACACATTTCGCTGCATGAAAAATTTTGTCGAGGTGGCAGAGGCCGGAAGCTTCACGGCAGCGGCCCGCCAACTGAATACAACAACCGGTTACGTATCCCGCTCAGTCTCTGACCTGGAGGCTCATTTGCGGACTCGCCTGCTGAACCGGAACACACGACGTGTTGCACTGACGGAAGCGGGTGAGCGGTATCTGCAGAGGTGCTGCGCAGTTATCGCTTCGGTCGCGCAAGCGGAGGCTGAAGCGTCGGATGCGCAAGCGAACCCGGTCGGTACCCTTCGAGTTCACGCAATGTCGTGCATTGGGCAAAACTATGTAGTGCCCGCGATTGCAGCATACCAGGCGCGTTATCCTTCAGTAACCGTGGACTTGACACTCTCGCAGAATGAGCCAGATCTGCTTGAGGATGGTTACGACGTAGCTTTGCGGGTGTCCCCAACCTCGTTGCCGGACTCTGGCTATATTTCACATCGACTCGGCACTTTCTATAGCGCTCTGTGGGCGTCAAAGGCGTATCTCGACACACACGGCGTGCCAGAGACGGTCGAAGATCTATCGAAGCATACCTGCTTGCAGGTTGCCGTACCTGCGTTCCCATCTGATAGGTGGCTTCTGAAAAGTGAGCACGACCGGCATGAATTCAGGTTGCCTGAGGAGCGGTTCAAGGTGAACGTTGCCGGCGCAATGATAGCTGCCTTGCAGCAAGGTATGGGCATCGGCGCTCTGCCGGCTTTTGCTCTCAGGTCTCTGGTCCATTCAGGTACTCTGGTAAGGGTACTGCCTCGATATCAACTTCAAACGGTGGATCTGTTCGCCCTTTTTGCATCAAGACAGTATCTGGATGCGAAGATCAAGACGTGGATGGACTTTTCCCGTACCTGGATAGCGGACGCGCTGAGTCATGACGCCGCCGAGATCAATCGAAGTCCGACGTGGGGCGAGGTTGAAGCTGTGGATGAGGCACCTGTAAGCGCGTGAACCTAACTTTCACTCGGCGAGCGATCGTAGGCGGCCCATCCGGCTAGCCGAGATTTCGGTGATCTGCATGCGCCGGCTACTGGAGTGCCTCTATAGAGGCAGGTGTCTGTTGGCGAATTTTCACCGGTTTCGTGCGCAACTGCTCACACGTGCCGGTTGGAGGGCATTGAGTTGAATACCCGCAGGGAGCGGACATGCCCACAGCAGAGTGCCGTCTTGCGCCTTGGTCCCCGCTACCTCTGGCGGCCGCCACGCGCGCGAACGACTTGCGTTCCGTTGAACCCTATAGATCGGCCATCTGATTCGGCCACTACGTAGCGCCCGGCTCATTCCCCTGAACGTCTTCAGCCTACCTTAGCTGCTCATATTGGTCCATACGCACCGAGTTCATCTCCACTCGGACTTGGCGTATGGGTCTGCGAGCGCGACTGAGGTACTTACTGAGCGCGGCGGACATGGCCCGATTCAGCTTGGCTTGGTGACCAAGGTTCAGTCGCGGGCCGCAAGCCGTGCGTCATCGATCAACTATTTCTGATGAACTTTTGCCTGCACATATGGCGTGTAGGGATATTTGCGTGCCAAGGCAAAGGCAGACGGAGTGTTCTTTAGTGATAGCGCTCATTTGTCCGGGACTCAATGCGGCCGAGCGTTATCCGGCTCTATAGACGCGGATCGCTTGCCATCGGTAAACGGAGTTTTTACAAAACGATCGTTTTTCGACGCGTTCCATTGGGATAAATTCTCTCCCTCGATGTTGTCATTTAGATGTTTTTCCGGAAATCGTGGTGGCCGATCAGGATGGCTCGCTAAAGAGGATTAACGCGACGTTGTATCGCGGGGAATAGCCTCCAGGTGAGGGTGGGTGAGCGCACCTGCAATGAAACAAGGACTGCGGCCCCAATGAACCTCTCTCGAGTCTGTGGTGCCAATTTACGTTGGATAAGAAACCGAACGATTCAAGGACGCTTATTTTCACGTTACCAGATTAGTTGTACTACGCGGTACCTGATCGCTCAGGCATTGTGATCGGAGGTTTCATTTTTCCGGACCGCAAGAATGATTTTCCCGCGCGAGCCTGTGGTGCTCCGCTTTGGGGTTACGAGTAGAAATCGATGCGGAGCGTCGCACGTCTGATCGCTGCCGGATTTGCAACTCTGGAATTTTTATGATTGGTATTGTTCGCATTGCTCTCAAGAGGCCATATACATTCGTTGTTCTGGCTATATTTATTCTCATTGTCGGACCGCTTGCCGCGTTTCGCACGCCCACGGACATCTTTCCTGACATCAGGATTCCGGTCATCAGTGTCGTATGGCAATACACGGGGCTGCCGCCAGACCAGATGTCGGGTCGCATCATGTCTCCGTTCGAGCGGGTCCTGACCACGACTGTCAACGACGTCGAACACATAGAAGGAAAGTCCATTGCCGGATACGGCGTCGTCAAGATATTCTTCCAACCGGGCGCCGACATCCGGACCGCGAACGCTCAGGTGACATCGATCGCCCAGGTCATCCTGAAGCAACTGCCGCCAGGCGCTACGCCCCCGCTCATCCTCAACTACAACGCATCGACGGTCCCGATTATCCAGCTCGCTCTCTCCGGCAAGGGGCTCTCGGAGCAGAATCTCGGCGACCTAGGTCTGAATCAGCTCCGTCCGATCTTGACGACGGTGCCCGGGGCCGCACTACCGTATCCGTACGGCGGCAAATCACGGCAGATTCAGATCAACGTCAAACCGTCCGCGCTCGAGGCTCGGGGGCTGTCTGCCCAGGACGTCGCCAACGCATTGGCGGCACAGAACCTCATCACGCCGGTAGGCACCGAAAAGATCGGAAACTACGAGTACACGGTGCAGCTTAATGACGCGCCGTCCGCGATCAGTGCAATTGCGAACATGCCGATCAAATCTGCAAACGGCACGACGATCTATATGCATGACGTCGCCGATGTCGCCGACGGCAGCCCCCCACAAACAAACATCGTCCACGTCAACGGCAAGCGCTCGGTGCTGCTGACCGTGCTGAAGAATGGCTCGGCCTCCACGCTCGCCATCATCGCCGGCGTCAAGCAGCGCGTGGCCGACGCGAAGGCTTCGCTGCCAGACAATCTTCGGATCGATGCCATCGGCGACCAGTCGATCTTCGTCCGAACCGCGATTTCCGGCGTCGCCCGCGAGGGTTTGATTGCCGCAGTCCTGACGAGCCTCATGATCTTGCTGTTTCTGGGCAGCTGGCGTTCGACCGTCATCATCGCAACGTCCATCCCGCTCGCGATTCTAGGGTCGATTTCCGTGCTGTCGATGTTGGGCGAAACCCTGAACATCATGACCCTTGGAGGACTCGCGCTCGCCGTCGGGATTCTCGTGGACGATGCCACAGTAACAATCGAGAACATCAACTGGCACCTCGAGCAAGGCAAACCTGTCGATAGTGCCATTCTCGACGGCGCCGCACAGATCGTCACGCCTGCGTTCGTTTCGCTACTTTGCATCTGCATTGTGTTCGTTCCCATGTTCTTTCTGGATGGTGTAGCGCGTTTTCTGTTTGTACCGATGGCTGAGGCGGTCATATTTGCGATGGTCTCGTCGTTTATCCTGTCGCGGACCCTCGTGCCCACGATGGCTATGTACCTTCTAAAGCCTCACGGACATGGAGGCGATCACGAACGTCGCGAATCGTCCAACCCGCTCGCGCGGTTTCAACGCGGCTTCGAGGCCCGATTTGAGCGGGTTCGTGCGAACTACAGCGCAATACTTGAGCTGCTGCTGGTCCATCGCCGCAGCTTCGTCATGGGGTTCTTCGCGTTTGTTGTGCTGTCGTGCGCGCTCGTCCCGTTCCTTGGACGCAACTTCTTCCCCGACGTGGATGCCGGCCAGATCCTGTTGCACGTGCGGGCACCGGTTGGTGTGCGTGTCGAGCGAACCGCGCAGATCTTCGCGGACGTAGAGAGCCGGATCCAGGCAACGATCCCGGCAGCCGAACTTGGCACGGTGGTGGACAACATGGGGCTGTCCATCAGCGGCCTCAACACGGCTTACAACAACACGGGGACGATAGGCTCCCAGGACGGGGACATCCAGATTTCGCTAAAGGAGGGCCACCGGCCCACTGCCGAATACGTGCACAAGTTGCGCGAAACGCTTCCGCGTGCCTTCCCAGGCGTCGTGTTCTCGTTCCCGCCGGCGGACATCATCAGTCAGATCCTGAACTTTGGCTCGCCCGCGCCGGTTGACCTTCAGGTTCGCGGCAAAAGTCTTCCGGCCGATTTTGCTTACGCGAACCTGCTGCTGCGTCAGATCCGGCACGTTCCCGGCGTAGTCGATGCCCGCATCCAGCAATCCCAGGCCAATCCCCAGCTTGATATCGAGGTGGACCGTACCCAGGCGCAGCTTCAGGGCATTACTGAGCGCGATGTGACCAATAGCCTGCTGGTGCACCTGGCGGGATCCGGTCAGGTTGCGCCTACCTACTGGCTCAACCCGGCCAATGGCGTTGAATATCCGATCGTCCTGCAAACGCCGCAATACGGCCTTGATACGTTGCCGTCCCTGGTCAACTTGCCCATCACCGGCGCCTCCGCGGCAAACGATGGACAGATCCTCGGCGGCGTGGCCACGATCCGCCGTTCCACCGGCGACGAAGTCGTCAGCGACTACAACATACAGCCGATGGTCGAGATCTACGCGGCGACCCAGGGGCGCGATTTGGGTGCGGTTGCCTCTGACCTTGGCCACATCGTTTCCGCCAATGAAAAGAGTTTGCCGAAGGGCGCGAAGGTGGTCCTGCTCGGGCAGGTCCAGACCATGAACAGCGCGTTCAGCGGCATGCTGTTCGGGTTGCTCGGAGCGGTCGTGCTGATTTACCTGCTCATCGTGGTCAATTTCCAGTCGTGGGCCGACCCGCTTGTGATTGTCACCGCGTTGCCCGGCGCGTTGGCCGGCATCGTGTGGACGCTGTTCGCAACGCATACCACACTGTCGGTTCCCGCCCTGACCGGAGCCATCATGTGCATGGGGGTCGCCACGGCGAATGCCATCCTGGTCGTGAGTTTTTGCCGTGAACGTCTGGCCGAACACGGCGACGCATTCAAGGCGGCGCTGGAGGCCGGCGCAACCCGGTTCCGCCCGGTCCTAATGACCGCCCTCTCGATGATTATCGGCATGGCACCGATGGCGCTCGCACTCGGCGAAGGTGGAGAGCAGAACGCGCCGCTGGGCCGCGCGGTAATCGGCGGCTTGCTGTTCGCGACCACCGCAACGCTTTTCCTTGTACCCGCAGTTTTTTGCATGATCCATTCGCGTCGGGGTAGCACTTCGACGACACCGATCTCCGGAGATCCCATTG
>NZ_JBAUSA010000605.1:0-1670 GCF_049581465.1 Caballeronia sp.
GAGAGATGGTCGATCGGGTTGCGCGTCACGTCGAAGACTTCAGGGTTCTTGTAATGACGCGGGTCGTGGTTGCCTGCGCCAAGAATGACCGCAATGCGCGAGCCGCCCGGGATCTTCACGTCCCCGATTTCCACGTCTTGCGTCGCAACGCGACTCCACACATGGACGGGGGAGTAGTAGCGCAGCACCTCGTTGAACGCCGAGGGAACCAGCGAGAGATCCTCGCGCACCTTGGCAAACTCTTCGGGAAAGCGCCCGAAGAGAGCGATGATGTTGCCGATTGCTGCAAGTGTTGTGTCAAGGCCAGCGCCGAGATATTGATGGATGATATGGCGCGCGGAGCCTTCGGGAATTATCCCTTCCCTCTCCGCCTCGAAGACACCCCAGCCAACGGAGCCGTGGGTGAGCGCGTCCTGGGTGATCTGCGAGCAGTAGCCGTAAAGTTCACTCGCGATTGGAAAATTCTCTGCAGTGCACCGATTCATCGGCCCGATAACTTCCATCGCGGCCTGCCCCCAGCGGAGCATATTTGCCCTGGCCTCACCCTGGAAGCCAACGAGGTCGGCGACAACCCCGATCGGAAAGCGCCGGGCGATTTTATCGATCGCGTCGAAGGACGGTTGCTTAACCAGGCGGGCCACTAGTGCCTGCGCATTGGTCTTGATCTGCTCGCCCAGGCCACGCAGCGCCCGTGGCGTGAGGTTCTCGGAAAGTGCGGCGCGCAACTGGGTGTGCTCCGGTGGATCGGAAGCAAGCGAGGTTCCCTTCAAAGCCTGGTTCACGCCGTCGTTGAAGCCGATACCTTGAGCGGAGGAGAATCGCGTCGGGTCTGCCAGCGCGTCCTTGATAACGTCGTAGCCAGTAAGGGCATAAAGTTTCGAGTGCGCGAGATAGACGACGTCGCCGAGTTCGCGCAACGCCCGGTATTTTGGGTACGGATCGACGAGCACATCGTCGGCCCAAAGGTCGATGCCGGAGTTGGGGACGGTAGTCACAGGCCTGTTCCAAGTCGTTGATTATGGCCTGTATTATTGCTTTCGCTTTATACTGTGTAAAGCGAATAGATACCTTGATAGGGTAATCCCTATTCAGGGTGCGCCGAGCAATTTCCACCACAATTCGGTGAGCACCTCGAGCGCCGGTTCGGTGGTCAAATCCAGCTCGCCGCGCATCCATGAGAGCGCGGTTTGGTCGAGGGTGACATAGGCCAATTCACCGCGGAAATGCCGCGTGCTCGGCTCATAGCGGTTGGCTGCATCCAGACCCTCGCGGATGTCCGCCACCACCTCTTCAATCCAGCCGCGCAGCAATGAGCGCATTTCAGCATCCACGGCCGCAGCCTCGGTTGCAGCCAAAACATAAGGCTTGATCAACGGCCAGCGAGCAGCTTGCTCGCGCAGCCAACCACCCAGCTTTTCGCGTGAGCCTTCGCGCACCGTCGCCACCAGCAAACTGGCCGTGGAGCTGCGGCCTGGTTCGTCACTCCGCTCAAGGATGTTGTTGAGCTCGTGAATCAAAGCACGCATCAATTCGCGGCGCGACTCGAAGTGAGAGTAGAAAGTGACACGTGTGGTGTTTGCGGCGGCGGCAATGTCGTCGACAGTGGTATTCACGTAACCGCGCGAAACAAACAGTTCGAGAGCCTCTGAAAGGATGCGCTTCCGAGTCGT
>NZ_JBAUSA010000606.1:0-2412 GCF_049581465.1 Caballeronia sp.
CGGGTCTAAAGGACAAGGTCGATCTCGAAGTGCAGGTCGCCGGCACGGACGCGCAGAAACAGATCCAGCAAATCAACTCGATGGTTCAGGCCGGTGCAAAGGCCATCGTGATCTATCCCATCTCGCCGACCGCGCTCAATCGCGCCATCAAGAACGCCTGCTCGAAGGGCGTGGTCGTCGCTGCCTACGATGGCGAAGTAACCGAACCATGCGCCCATAACGTGACGATCGACCAGAAGCAGGCCGGCACCGTCACCGCCGAGTGGCTCGCGAAGACCATCAACGGCAAAGGCAATATCGTGCTGATCAACGGCGTGCCGGGCACGTCCGTCGATCGGGCGCGCACCGAAGCTGCGAAGGCCGTGTTCGCGAAGTATCCGGGCATCAAGATAGTGGCGGAAGGCACCGGCATGTGGAGTCAGGCGACGGCCAAGACGGAGTTGTCGAAGATCCTCGCCACCAATAGCTGGGACAAGATCGACGGACTCTGGATGCAGGTGGGCTGCTTCACGGCGGCATCGATGCAGCTCGACGCCGGCATAGCCGACGACAAGATCAAGCCGTGCGCAGGTGAATCGTCAAACGGTCACCGCGTGCAGATGTTGCCCCCGGGTACCGTGAAGGGCGAGGGCGCATATCGCTCGATCGGCTATCGCTCGATTTCGTATGGTTCGCCGCCCTACTCGGGCGCGCTGGCACTGAAGATGGCCGTGGCGAAGCTCGACGGCAAGGACTTCCCGTCACACGTGACGCTCAAGCTGCCGCTGGTGGAGACGTCGCAATCGAAGTTGTGCAAGACGGGTTCCATCGATGAACTGAAGGGCGGTTGCACCGCGTTCATGCCTGACAAGGTGCCGCCAGGCTGGTTCGCGGATATCTATTCGCAAGAGACCAACGAGGTGGGTTTCAACGCGGCGCTGACCGGCAACCCGGACTAAAGGAGCACGCCATGCTGAGCGAGTCACCAACGCAGGAATGGGCACTCGATCTCTCGAACGTCACCAAGCGTTTCGGCGCGACCGTGGCACTCGACAACGCGTCGTTCCGCGTCAAACGCGGTGCCGTTCACGCACTGCTCGGCGAGAACGGCGCGGGTAAGTCGACGACCGTCAAGCTGCTGTCGGGCCTGATGCGACAGGACGCGGGCAGTATCTCGATCATGGGCCGCAACGTGAGCATGCACGGTCCGAAGGACGCACACCGAGCGGGCGTGCAGACAGCGTTCCAGGAGATGACGCTGGTGCGAGACCTGACAGTCGCGCAAAACTTGCTGATGGCGTACGAACCGACGGGCTGGTTCGGCCGTATCCGCCAGCGGGAATCGCAACGGCAGGCGGCGCAATGGCTCGACCGGCTCGAACTCGGCGATATACGTCCAGGTGCGTATATCCGTGATCTCTCGCTGCCGGTACGCCAGAAGATCGAAATTGCGAAGGCGCTGGTGCGCAAGCCCGAAGTGCTGCTGCTCGATGAACCGACCTCGGCGTTGTCCGGTCGCGACGTGGCGTGGCTGTCGCGGCGGATCGAGGAAATGAAGGCGCGCGGCGTGACGTTCGTGTTCATCACGCACCGGATGCAAGAGGTGCGTGAGTTCTGCGACAGCCTCACGGTGTACAGGAACGGCCGTGATGTAGGCGCATTCGAAACTTCATCAATCTCGGACGATGAGGTTATCCGCCTCGTAATCGGCCGCTCGATGGACGCGAAATATCCGCCGAAGGTCGCGACTCCCGCAGCATTGAAGACGCCTGCAATGGAAGCGCGCGGCATCAAGGTGGACGGCGTGGTCGACGACTTCGACCTGACGCTTGCGGCGGGAGAAGTGCACGGCATCGCGGCGTTGCAAGGCATGGGGCAGCGCGAGATTTTCGAGGCGCTGTTCGGCGCGGAGTTCATCGACGCGGGGCAGATCCTGGTCGATGGCAAGCCGGTCACGCTGATTTCGACCGCCGATTCGCTGAAGTCAGGGATATCGACGAGTTTCCTCCCGGAAGACCGCAAGACCGAGGGCTTGTTCCTGCGTCTTCCCGGTGGCGAAAACGTTTCGTTGCCGGTCATCAAGCGCTTCTCGCGCTTCGGGCTGATTAACAGGAAACGCGAGCAGGCTGCCGTCAAGCAAGCGCTCGCGCAAATGGAGGTCAACCCGCGCGCTGTCTATAAACCGTGCCTGTCGTTCTCGGGCGGCAACCAGCAAAAGATAGCCATGGCGAAATGGCTGCTCACGCAAAGCCGCGTGTGGCTGATGTTCGACCCGACGCGCGGTATCGATGTGGGCACCAAGCATCAGATCTTCGTGTTGATGCGTGCGTTCGCGGCAGCCGGCGGCTCCGTGCTGTTCTATTCCACCGATGTGCCGGAGCTGGTCAACGTGTGCGACCGCGTCTCGGTGGTGTATCGCGGACGCAATGTCGC
>NZ_JBAUSA010000607.1:0-2483 GCF_049581465.1 Caballeronia sp.
GCCTCGGCCGCCGCTCAGCCACGTCCACAGCAAAAGCGCCGCAAGAGTGGCCAGCCGGAAAACGAGATCGGCAAGCTGTTCGTGCTGGACACGAACGTGCTGATGCACGATCCGTCATCGCTTTTCCGCTTCGAGGAACACGACGTCTATCTCCCCATGATGACGCTCGAGGAACTCGACGACCACAAGAAGGGCATGTCGGAAGTGGCGCGCAATGCACGCCAGGTCAGCCGCACGCTCGATGCGCTGGTCGCGCACGTGGGCGAGATGTCGGCGGGACTACCGCTGTCTGCGCTGGGCAATCGCGACGCCACGGGCCGCCTGTATTTCCAGACCAAGCTCACGGATATCGAACCGGTCGAAGGTCTGCCGGTCGGCAAGGCGGACAACCAGATTCTCGGCGTCGTGCGTGCGCTGCAAAAGGAACGCACGGATCGCCAGGTCGTGCTGGTGTCCAAAGACATCAACATGCGCATCAAGGCACATGCGCTGGGACTGCCGGCTGAAGATTATTTCAACGATCAGGTGCTGGAAGACAAGGACCTGCTCTATTCAGGCGTTCGCGCGCTGCCCTCGGATTTCTGGACGAAGCACGCGAAGGGCATGGAAAGCTGGCAGGACACCAAGACAGGCACGACGTATTACCGCGTGACCGGTCCGCAGTGCGCGTCAATGCTGGTGAACGAATTCGTCTATTTCGAGCCGCAGAACGGTGAACCGTCGTTCTATGGCATCGTTCGCGAGCTGAACGGCAAGACCGCGCTGCTGCAAACGCTGCGCGACTACAGCCATCACAAGAACAACGTGTGGGGCATCACATCGCGTAATCGTGAGCAGAATTTTGCGTTGAACCTGCTCATGAACCCGGACGTGGATTTTGTCACGCTGCTGGGTCAGGCCGGAACGGGTAAAACCTTGATGGCGCTGGCCGCCGGGCTCGCGCAAGTGCTCGACGACAAGCGTTATAACGAGATCATCGTTACGCGGGCGACCGTTCCGGTCGGCGAGGACATCGGTTTCCTGCCAGGCACCGAGGAAGAAAAGATGCAGCCGTGGATGGGCGCATTCGACGACAACCTCGAAGTCCTGCAGAAAACTGACGATGCAGCAGGCGAATGGGGCCGTGCGGCCACGCAGGAACTGATCCGTTCGCGCCTGAAGGTGAAGAGCATGAACTTCATGCGCGGCAGGACGTTCGTGGACAAGTACGTGATCATCGACGAGGCGCAGAACCTGACGCCCAAGCAGATGAAAACGCTGGTCACGCGAGCGGGTCCTGGCACGAAGATCGTGTGTCTTGGCAATATCGCGCAGATCGACACGCCGTACCTGACGGAAGGCAGTTCAGGGCTGACGTACGTGGTCGACCGGTTCAAAGGCTGGACGCATAGCGGGCACGTTACGCTCGCGCGCGGCGAACGCTCGCGGCTGGCAGATTACGCGTCGGAAATTCTTTAAGATCCTGGCTGTCTGGAAAGCCCGGCAAGCATCGCTTGCCGGGCTTTTTTCATGCCTGTTCACGGGGGATTTTTAACTGAAAACGCGTTCCCCGGAAACAACACTTACAGCGCAAACCTAAAGTGAAATATCAAGATAGCTTGCTGGCGCCCCGGCGCGCGGCTAGTATCGGCTCATTCCAGTCTTGGCGATGTTTTGCTCGCCCACAAAAATGCGTCGAACCGGGTTGCTGCTGCTTGTCACCGTCTTTGTTGCAGCGTGCTCAAGCGCGCCGCAACGGGTGTCGCGCGCGCCGGGCGGCTCGAACACGACTGCCGCAAACCGCACTTTCGCCACGCCCTCGGGCTTCCCGAACTTTGTCGACCATAGCGTCGGGCGAGAGGAAATTTCCATCCAGGCGATGTCGCTCGTCGGCGTGCCGTATCGATGGGGCGGGAATACGCCGGAAGCGGGTTTCGACTGCAGCGGGCTTGTGCGCTATGTCGTGGATCGAGCGGCATCGGTGAATTTGCCGCGAACGACGGCCGATATGAGCGTGCGCGGCGAAACGATCGAACCGGATCAGGTCGCGCCCGGCGACCTGATTTTCTTCAACACGACCGGCCGGCCGCACTCGCACGTCGGCATTTACGTGGGCAAACTGCGCTTCGTCAACGCGCCATCGACAGGTGGAACCGTGCGGCTCGATTACTTGACGAATCCCTATTGGGCCAAGCGTTTCGACGGAATCAGACGCGTCGCCGCGCCGACCTCCGGTCCGTTCGACTCGCCTACTTATCTCGCGTCGCCGGCCAAGGCGCCTGATGATGCCGGCAGTGTCCGGCCGCAGATCGCTGCGGTATCGAGTCAATCCGCGCCGCCGCCCCAAACGGTCGCGACGGCGCAACGACAATCCGTAGCCGCAGGCGCGGTGTCGGGCCTTTCGGTTCCTGTTGGAGCCGTTCAATCTTCCGTCGATCCATTCGAACCGCCGCCATCGTCGATGCCCGCGGCGCAACGCCAGGCGCAAGCGGCCGGCGCGATGT
>NZ_JBAUSA010000608.1:0-1659 GCF_049581465.1 Caballeronia sp.
AATGTGAACAGATCGGTCGGGAAGTCCGGCGCCTGGAAGAGGTCGTGATCGTGCACCCATTCGATGAACGCGTCGACGTGGTCCTCCGAGGGGATGATCGCTTCGCCGCCCTCCACCAACTTCACGATCTCGTCGAAGACGCTGCCGATCGTGGCGATGAAATCCCGGATGTAGTTGGTGAAGTCGCCGTCATAGACCGAAATCATGCAGATAGAGTCGCCGATCAGCAGGAAGCGGGCGAAATGGACCGTTCCGACATTGTCGAGACCGGCAAAGATTTCGTCGACGTTCTGCGCGACCGCACGGGCCGCCTTGGCGCGCCCGATCGCCGACTTGTCCTTTAGCGGCATGATGAGGTTCATCATGCGCTGAACGTTTTCGCTTGGCTGGACGGCGGCTCGCGGCCCACCGGGCAGAGCCTCTGTCCGCATTTGTCGAGCCCAGTATGGGACGAGGATCCAGCTCGATAGCTTGCTGACGACCGAGTTGTCCTGGAGTCCGACAACCACCTTATCCAACCAATCGAGCCAATTCGGTATCGGCTCGACCTTCGCCGCAACGCCGGTTGAGAACGGGCACCCCGAGGCTTTCAGGCGCGAGTCGCGCGAGAGATTGTAGGCTTGTTCACGCACGCGCAGGACCGGGTCGTCCGAAGCCTCAATCCCTTTAGTCAGGTGCAAGGGATTGAAGGCCAAATGTTCGCAATCCGCGACCTGGTCTTCGGGAACGGCGTTAAGCGTCAGCGTCCCCATCATGATCCGCGCCCGATGAGGCGGCCACGGGCGAGACGGATCATTGAAATCATCGCCAGCTTCCCCGATCGCCATCATCAGAGTGAAGCGCGCTGGCTCTTTAGCGAGCCGATTGCGAAGATCCTTCTGCAGGTATTGGTCTATTACCGGATCCGTGATTTTGGTGTTCAGAACGCCGTAGACGGGTTGCCAACTGAAGCGCACCCAGCGACGCGTCTTGTCGGGCGCAACGACGATAAATGTATGGACGGCGTGATAGTCCGCGCGGAAATAACTCACCGGCGCGCCGATTGTGGCCGCCTGGGACACGGCAAGCTTGGCGTAGTCGTTTTGATCCGCAAACCGCATCGCGCCCGCGTCGGGGCTGATCGTTTCTCCCGAATAGGGATTGGGCAGAGGCAGCTTCAACTGTAGGAGGTCGAGGACCTTCCGGCAGATAGACTCTCGCTTCACCTGGGTAGGTTTGGCGGCTATGGCAAAGTCCAGGAAAGTTTCCGGGGTCGGCGCGAAGAACGCGGACAGCGTCATCGCGATGAGGTCCGTCGCCGGGCCGCTGGACAGGTGAAATCGTGTCGCCATTCCGCGCACGTCCGACCAGCCGTCGTGTACAACCGCGCAGCCTGATCCGTTCGAGAAGCGCACGATGACCCGCACTCGGTCGCCCTGAAAATGCTCGGCGATGCAATAGTCGCGCGCGACTTCGGACGCCTCGAAATAACCGGTCGCGCTGATGCCGATCGCGTGCACCGGGCGCAGGTCTGGTTTGCCGTCGGTACGACGGAGCGCCTCGACCAGTTTCGCGGCGATGTCAGGACCGCCCATCCTCATCCCTCCGAGCCGAACGGCTCCGCCAGCCGCTTTTGGACGCTATGCCCCGGCGTCCTTTCCTCAATTTGACAATCAAATA